>JAKEEV010001341.1 GCA_022616395.1 Planctomycetia bacterium
GGGGTGGCCTTTATGATTTCTCCCGGCTTGGTGGTTCGGTTGTCAAAGATCACTCCCAACCCATTCCCCACACTACACCTAAAGTGAACATCTGTCTATGCCAGTTGCCATCCTCTTTTTGCGTGGGTGCGTCCAGTTTTTCTTGGGTAACTCGCCACCCAGCCGGCTAACGCCGGCGGTTCGACGGCGTTGTCGAACATCCAGCGTTAGCGGCTGGGTCAAGACCCAGAAAACTTGGTTACACCCTTCGACCGTGACGCGGGCGGGTGAGTTCCGCCTTCCAGGCGGTTGGTTCACGCCGAACCTTCGTGCCTGTCTGCACGTCCTTCCTGTCGTAATATGGTCGTGACGCGCGGGAGGTTCCGGCTGTAGGACCGGGTGCCACGAGCGTCACACAAAGGGTAGAGTCACATGGCATCCGAAGCAGAGTTGAAAGCCGCGGGCGAGAAGTACATTCCCAAGGACTACGACCCGGCGCTCTACAAGTTGCGGCACTCTCTGGCGCACGTCATGGCGCAAGCGGTGGTCGAGAAGTTTCCGCAGGCCAAGCCCACTATCGGCCCACCCATCGAATTCGGCTTCTACTACGACTTCGATCTGGATGTGAACCCGTCGGAGGGCGATCTCGAATGGATCACCAACCGGATGCGGCAAATCATCAAGGGCAAGCATCCGTTCAAGGTCCGCGAAGTGAGCGCAGAGGAAGGTCGCGAAATCTTCAAGGACAATCCGTACAAGCTCTGTCTCATCGAAGGGCTGGCGAAGGGCGGCGAGGACGAGTACGGCAATCCCACCTCCGGTCCGGCGACCATCACTATCTACACTCAGGACACCTTCCCCGATCTGTGCCGCGGGCCGCATGTCGAGACCACCGGCGATCTGGACCCCAAGAGTTTCAAGATTACTCAGGTGACCGGCTCTTACTGGCGCGGCGACGAGAAAGGCCCGCAATTGAAGCGCTTCCACGCGACCGCGTGGGCGAGTGAAGCCGACCTGAAGGCGCATCTTGCCCGCGTTGAGGAAGCCGCGCGCCGCGATCACCGCAAGCTCGGCCGCGAAC
>JAKEEV010001342.1 GCA_022616395.1 Planctomycetia bacterium
AAAAACGCCGGAAACACCCAACTGAGACGCGCTTACGCCAACGATACTGAACACCCTGAAAGCCCTGCCCCGAAGGGGTTGTAGACCAAAGCCCAGGGTCGATTGCGAAGCAAGCGCACCCTGGGTTACCATCAGACCAGCGCTTGCGCCGCCTTGATAAGCCCCACAAGCAGCACGTCCGCGGCCAGCACAAGCAGACAGCACGCAACCACGCTATCAGTCGCGGCTCGGCCAACGCCCTCCGACCCTTCGCGCGCGTTCATCCCGATGAAGCAACCCGTAACACCAACCACAAGCCCGAACGCGAGCGTCTTCAGCCCGGCCGGCACCACGTCTTCGAGGAACAACTGCCTCATCGCGGCGGTGTCATACTTCAGATAAGTCGTCTGACCCGTCAGGCTCTCCGCGAGGTAACCGCTTCCGAGCGCGGTCGCGGAGATCAGGATGTGTAAGAGAGGCACCGCCAGGACGCACGCAAGCACACGCGGGCCGACCAGTCTGCGAATCGGAGACACACCGAGGAGTTCCAGCGCGTCAATCTGCTCGCTCACTTTCATCGAAGCGAGTTCCGCGCCCAGACTTGCTCCCGTGCGCGCCGCGACGATCAATCCAGCTCCAACAGGAGCCAGTTCCAGGAGCACCGCGGCCGCGAGGAACGTCGGCAGATACTCCACGGCTCCACTTCCGGTGCGCGCGAGCACATCTCGCGTGTGTAACCAGATCACGACGCCAAGCGCAACGCCTGTGACTGTTGCAAGCGGCAGCGCTCCGACCACCACTGTGTAGAGCGGGCGAATCCACCCTTGCGGGCGCACGAGCGCCGAGATTGACGCGGGCACGGCTCGGGCGGCAAATGCCGTCAGTCGGCCGAACCATTCCAGAAGTGAGATCGGTGTATGCACGAGAGAGTCGCCGACTCGCTCCGCGTGGCAGTGCAAAAGGAAAGGAACAATGCAAAAGGCCGGAGTGAAGTCACACTCTTACCGGCTCGGTGTCTTCCAGTTTGCATTTTGCACTTTCGGTTTTTCCTTCTCGCCGAAGGGCGAGTTCGTCGCGACAGGCTTCGAGCAGGTCGGATCGAAGTGTGAAGTCGCCGGCCCCGTGCCGGTCCCACGCCAGGATCACGCTCGACGTGGCCGGGTTCAGCCCCGCGACGTTCGACAGCCACATCACCCCGGCCTCATGTTGAAGCCGACAGGTGCGGGGATGGTTCCAGGCAATGTGAGACGCGAGGCATCCCATTGGCAAAGCGCGCGTGAAGGCGCCGTGAATCAACAGCGGGCTGGCTTTCTCCAGAAGCTCGATCAGTCGAGCCAAACCGGAGTCGGTGACGTGTGGCAGCCACACCGCCCGGAACTCGGCAACCGGATCGTGCATTGGCATGGCGACACTCCCGGCGGCGCAGCCGCGAAAAACAAGCCCAATGACATAAACGCTGGTGTGCCGCAATGATAGGTTCAATCACCGGCACGAATCGTCCGGGTTGTCGGTGGCGTGATCGTGGGACAACCCAGTTGAGTGAGGCCATCATAGAAGCCCCTTTTTGGGGGTGTCAATAGGCGCAGAAGACGGGGAAATTCGCCTCTTAATCGGAGCGTCCCGACCGGTTCCCACTTCCGGGGGAGGGGTAAGCAGTTATGGCCGACCGGCTCGACGGATGTCCGTCCAAAAAAAATCTTCTCACCCCCGCGCGCCAGAAATGAGAATCACGGACATCGCTTTAGTCGTAATTATGATCGTTTGTGAGTATGAAATGTCAGTGAACACGTGAAAATGCTGAAAAACCAGGGAAATAGTGAATGTGAATGCGTCGGGAGGCTGAAAAACACGGTGAATCGTGAGTGACAGTGGATTGTCACTCCTGAGTGTGGCCCGCTCCTCGAGCAGAGCCAATCAGAGCCGCGACCGTCAGGGAGCGCGAAACAAAGATCGCTTCGCGTGTCTGTGTGCAGCGTGCTTCCTCGCAGGGAGCCGCGACCGTCAGGGA
>JAKEEV010001343.1 GCA_022616395.1 Planctomycetia bacterium
GCCGCGTGCTGGCAGTTCGGAGTGCATTACCCTTCACTGTGGGCCGCGTGCGCTCCCGGTGCCGGGTTTGCCGAGACTCCGGAGTTCCTCGACGTGTTCCAGAAGGAGAAGGTCGAGCCGACGTGGTACGAGAAGAAGTTGTGGCACATGTACAACGCCACTGACTACGCGTCGAACCTGTTCAACGTGCCGACCATCGCCTACAGCGGCGAGTTGGACAAGCAGAAGCAAGCGGCCGATGTGATGGAGCGGGAGATGAAGAAGCTCGGGCTGAAACTGAGTCACATCATCGGCCCGAAGACCGAGCATAGTTACGAGAAGGGTGCAAAAGAGGAGATCAACAAGAAGCTCGATGCGCTGGTCGCGAGAGACGATCTATCTGGTCTCTTCAAGCGCGAGATTCGATTCACGACTTTTACTCTCCGTTACAACGAATCTCCCTGGGTGAGAGTCGAAGCTCTCGGCCGGCACTGGGAGCGAGCCACGGTGAACGCGGAGTTACTGGGGAACACCGCACCAGTGATCAAGACAGAGAACGTCACCGCGATCCGGCTCACACCCTTCGACACCATCGGCGCTCTTACGATCACGCTTGACGGACAGAAGTTCACCTACCGGATGGAGGAAAAGATCATCGAACCTGGATTCCGCAAGGTGGATGGCAAGTGGGTCGAGGAGAAAGCGGCACCCGCCGGGATGGGATTAGTGAAGAAACACGGTCTTCAAGGGCCGATCGACGATGCGTTCATGGACTCGTTCATCATGGTGAAGCCTTCGGGTCGACCGATGCGCTCCAAGACCGCGGACTGGGCCGAGAAGGAGATGAAGCACGCCATCAGTCACTGGCGAAGTCAGTTCCGCGGAGACGCACCCGTGAAGGACGACATCGACATTCGCGATGAGGACATCAAGAACAACAATCTGATTCTCTGGGGCGATCCGATGAGTAACAGCGTACTCACCAAGATCGCGGACAAGTTGCCGGTGAAGTGGACCGATAAAGGAGTGACGGTCGGCAAGGACACTTACGAACTCGGCAAGCACGTTCCGGTTCTGATTTACCCCAACCCGCTCAATCCGAAAAAGTACGTCGTCATCAACAGCGGGTTCACGTTCCGCGAATACGACTACCTCAACAACGCCCGTCAGGTGCCGAAGTTGCCCGATTACGCGATGATCGAC
>JAKEEV010000234.1 GCA_022616395.1 Planctomycetia bacterium
AACCAACCGGTGCGCAACGAGCAGACGGGTCAGGTGGAAATCACGACTCAGAATCACGGCTTCGCGGTCGATCCGACAACACTTCCTCGCGACGTGATCCCGACTCACATCAACCTCAACGACAACACGCTGGAAGGACTCCGCCACACGAAGTTACCGGTGTTCAGCGTGCAGTATCACCCGGAAGCCTCCGCCGGCCCGCACGACTCCAGTTACCTCTTCGAGGAGTTCCGCAAGCTGATGGGGTGAAGGCGAGAAGTTAGGCTCCGCTTGGCGGATAGGTTCGTGTTCGTTCTCCCCCCCGCCACCCCCCTGTTTTTTCTGTCGTCTCCCCAAGCGTCTCAAAACCCATAAATTGCAGTGTTTGGTGGTTGTTGGGTGTGTTGTGGTTGAAGGCCAAGCGGCCTTTATCGTTCCCGTTTGCTGGGAATTGCAGCGTTTGGTGAATGCCACGTGCGGCCTTTATTCCAGGGTGTACTGATTCGCTCTTGGGATTCTCCTTTGGTGTTCTCTAGTGTCGGTTTCGGTTCCCCGACTTTGTACATTCTTTCACTAGAATTATGCGCTATAAGTGAACGCTTGTCAAGTGCCGAGGTAATTCGCACAATAACGATTCTCCGTTCTCAGCGTGCAGTACCACCCGGAAGCCGCCACCCACGACTTCAGCTACCTCTTCGAGGAGTTCAGGAAAATGATGGGGTGAAAAGTGGTGAGAGCTTAACCGAATGGCCACCACCAACTCGGCGTGCGAAGTGTTGCCTCTCGCTTGCGACCATTGACCTTCAATACAAGCTCGTTCTCCGCGATAGCTCGAAGACCAAGAATCGGAAGCCGCGGGAAGTCGCTCTCCGGATATACCGCGATGCCCTTTCGGACTTGGAGTTGATGCGGTGGTCGTTCGGCCAGTTGGTCTCGTGAACCGCGCTGGTTGGGATGAACCCAGACGTTGGCAAGGCGCAGCGGAATCCTCTGTCCGCGATCCCGGACAGCGCTGCGCGTCAACAACGCATCGAGCCGGAGGTTCGCCCATTCAGTCAGGTGGCGCTCGTTGAGAGCGAAGAAGTGAGTGTGACCAGTGTCGAGAATCACGGGGAAGGGAGTGGCTGCCGGGTTCGGTTCGAGCACGTGCTTGAGGCTCAGACTGACCCACAGGATGATTTGGTTTGCCCGAATGCGGACACGCTCGCCCCGGACAATGATTTCATCCGGTTCCGCGGAGAACGGCATGCGATCAAGGAGGCGGGGCATTGTTAGGGCAGTTCGGCTTCTTCGGCCATAGCTCGTTCCTCGATGTCCTCGCCGGGAACGACCTGGAAGACGAGATACGCATCTTCCGGGATCTTCCGCGTGATGGCCTCCCGGATGAGCGCCCAGTAGTCCTTGGAAACAGAGATGAGAGTGTCACCGTGGTAACAGACGTACTTGCCGCGCATTCGGCGATCCGCGATGAGTCTGGGAAAGTCTCGCAGAAACGCCGCCCGCGCTCGCTGAATCCCTTCGGGTACGACTGGCTCAGGCGAACTCGGTGCCGCGTTCGGTTCTGGAGTCAGTTCGGTCACTGTTCTCTCCTCGTGTGATACCGACATTGTACCTTCAACGCTAACCGAAAACATTCCAACCCCGCACGACTCCCACTACTTCTTCGAGGAGTTCCGCGACATGATGGGGTGAG
>JAKEEV010001344.1 GCA_022616395.1 Planctomycetia bacterium
GTTCCGCAGGTTGTGGGATCGAACTCGGACGCAAGCTCCGGGCCTGCGCTTGCAGGAACTTGCGGCTGACTGGCAATCACACGCGGCTCCGACCCGCACCCGGAGGAGAATGCGATTCCAACGAGGAGAAGCAAGCAGAGCAGGGGACGAGTCACTACGCGGTAGTGTCGCCGTTTGTTTGTAGCCGGGGTCTGTGACCCCGGTTTGACCGAACGACCGGCCTCACAGAGGCCGGCTACAGAAAAGTAAACTGAGACACCACCCACGACGTGATCCTCTCGAAGTCGAGACGAAACCGGAGTATGCTGTGTTCATCCGCGGAGATTCATCATGCAAACTGCCACAGCGCCCGGTTACCTTGTGCGGAAGCTTTCGGACGCGCCAAGCGTGCCCTGTCCGTGTGGCGTGAGCACGCGGCCACTGACACGCGCTGATGGCGCTCCGTGTTCGCTACACGTCACAGCCATCAGCGATTCCGTCCGGCACTACCACCGGCAAACGACTGAGGTGTACTACATTCTGGAAGGAACGGGCAAGATCGAGTTGAATGGCGACTGGCACGACCTGGAGCCGGGAACCGTGATCTGGATCGAACCAGGCACGCGACACCGGGTCGTCAGCGACGCGGGCCTGAAAACGATTGTCTTCGCGCTCCCGGCGTTAAACCCAGAAGATGAGTGGTTCGACTGATTGTGAGTGTCCGCCTCGAGTGCGGGTCGGCACCCGCCGGCGGATTGGTCATGCTGAGGGTGATTCCGGGGGACCAGCGATGACCGAAGAGGAGTGGCTGGCTTGCACGGAACTGACGCAGATGTTGATTTTCCTGCGAGGAGAAGTTGAGCCTTCTCCGCAGCAACCTGACCCCCGACCCCGAAGCATCACCGCTTATGGCGCCTTGGTCTCCGGTCCCGGAACGCGGACCACCTCCGGGCGGCTAGCTCAGTTCGCTCGTGAGTGCTGCCAAAGTTGGTGGCGCCTCCCACTCGATCAACCAAGCCGACGCCTCGTTGAGGGATATGAGCGATTCTTGGATGGGCACAGTTCTTGGGAAGAGTATTTGTCCGTCTGTTCGCAGGAATGGGATGCGTGCACGGCCGGCCAATCATCGCTGGTCTCACCCTTCGAAGCATCTCGTTGGAGTCTTACCCCGCACGGCGTGTCAGGACTCACCCAACACCTTGCCTGGGTCACCTCGTCGTATACACACCGGGATCGGATTGAGGAGTTGGACCAGAACGCTACGGATGATGACCGCTTTGCTTGGGGTTTCTTCGGTTATGGGTTCCCAGAGTTTCACGAGACGGCGAACGCGATCTTCAACCCCCTACCTCAGCTCCTCCGAGAAAGTGTCGGCAACCCCTTCCGTCCTGTCACCTTCACCCCTTCATGGCGCACCGACACCGTTCTCACGCTGGCAAAGCAGATGTACGAATCGCGGGAATTCGGCGCGATGCCGATTCTTGCGGATGCGCTCCAAGATGCAGGTTGCGACAACGAAGACATCCTCAACCACTGCCGAGATACGAACGCAACCCACATTCGCGGGTGCTGGGTCGTTGATCTCGTGCTCGGGAAGGAATGAGCTGTCCGTTCACTTCTCGTCGAAGAGTTTCCCCAGGTCCAGTTTCGCGGGTGCGAGCTTGGTCGCGGGACCTTCTCCGTATGAGAAGTGAAGCACGCGGTCGGCTGGCTCGAAGACCATGCACTGAAGTGTAGACTTCCCCTGATGGACCTTGTCCAGTTCCGCGAAGATTTCCTTCACGCCGAGCTTGGGTGCATCCTTCGCATACAGCGGAGCGAGTTTCTCGTATCGCAAGCACTTCTCATCGAGACACAGCTTCTCGGTGCGGAAGTGATTCGTGCAACAACA
>JAKEEV010001345.1 GCA_022616395.1 Planctomycetia bacterium
AGCACTCCGCGATCATACAAGTCCTTGGCGAAGAGATATTCGCGGGCGTACACGACGGTTTCCATCATCATGTAGACTTTGCCCGTCTGACGCTGAAGCTTGATGATCTCCTCGATCTGTTCCTTGCTCGTTGCCATCGGCACGGTACACGCGACGTGCTTGCCGGCTTTCAGAGCTGCGATTGTTTGCGGGCCGTGGTCGGGGATGGGGCTATTGATGTGGACCGCGTCGACGTTGGGGTTCTTGAGCAGTTCCTCGAAGCTGGTGTAACAGTGTTCGGGCTGAATGTGGAACTTCTCGGCGCAGGCGTCGAGTTCGGCCTTGTTGCGTCGGCAGATGGCGTACATCTCGGCGTTGGGGTGAGCCTTGTAGATGGGAATGAACTCGGCTCCGAAACCGAGCCCGACGATGGCGATGCGCACGCGCTTCTGACTCATGGGAAGAACTCCGTGGTGATGTGATCGGAAACTTGCACGCAGAATACGAGCAAGGAGGTGTGAGGGCAACGAGATAAGGGGAAGCATGATCGTTGACCCGGTCGGCACCGCGGGTTAGCATCCGTCAACAGTCGCGCGCAAGTTCCCATTCGCCCAACCAGCACTTCGTGTTAACTCTCGAGGGGTGATCCGATGAAAAGTGCAACACTCTGCCTCGCGGTGGTCGTCGCGCTTGCGGTTCCGGCCGCAAGCGCACGAGCGGAGGAACCGAAGAAGGATGCGAAGACCGACAACAAGCTTGTGGGCACCTGGAAACTCGTCTCCGCGAAGTATGGAGGTAAGGAGTTCAAGTTTCCAGAGGGGACCACGATGCTCAAGCACATCACCCCGGCGCAGTTCATGTGGGTGACCTACGACAAGGATGGGAAAGTGACGCGCGCCGCGGGTGGCGGATACACACTCAAGGGCGAGATGTACGAAGAGACCCCAGAGTACGGGATCAGCGCCGACTTTGACATCATCAAAGGGAAGGCCCAGACGTTCAAGTGGAAGGTCGATGGGAACAAGTGGCTCCACAACGGCAAGCTCAGCAATGGGCTGACCATCGATGAGGTCTGGGAACGGGTCGAGAAGAAGTAGCGCTTCCTCGGTCGCCTGGTGTCCCTGACGGCAGTCCGAAGCGCATCTAAACCACGCGCCCGCAGAAAGGAAAAGTTCACATGGCTACGTATCTCATGTTCGGCAAGTATTCACCGGAAGCCGTGAAGGCGATCAGCGCCAAACGCACCGCTGACTCTGTGGCTGTCATCAAACAGCACGGAGGGGAACTCAAGGCGGGGTACGCCCTGCTCGGAGGCACAGACCTGGTGCTCATTGTTGATCTGCCCGACACAGAGCGCGCGATGAAGACTTCGGTGGCCTTGAGCAAACTGCTGGGGATCTCGTTTACCGCATCGCCAGCCGTGAGTGTGGAAGACTTCGACAAACTCCTGGGGTAGCCCCGGCTGGGATCACATTAACCGGAGGGCGATTCCATGACTCACATCGGCGGAATCCTGGTTCTGCTGCTCGGTCTGCCGGTCGCGGCCAGAGACGAGCCACAGCCCGCGGAGCAGTACAAGACGCTCGTCAAGGAGTTCGGCGTCGCGGCTCAGGGTTTGTGGAATGCCACCACAGACGACGAACGAATGAAGGCCGCGGAGCGTGTGGCGAAAAGCACTCCGCAACTCCTGGAGTTGGCCGAAAAGAACCCCAACGAGCCATTCGCGTTCGACGCTCTGGTTCAGGTCATCACGCAGGAGCTTTGGTTGGAGAACAACACGCTGCACCCCGGCTTTGGCAAGGACAGCCCGTCGGTGCGCGCGCTTGCGATCCTAACGCGAGACCACATCAAGAGCGACAAGCTCAGCGATGCCACCCGGCGAGTTCAATACGGCTTCCGCAAGGAGTGCGAGACGTTTCTGCGCACGGTGATGGAGAAAAGTCCTCACAAGGAAGTTCAGGCGCTCGCGTGCTTGCGACTGGCTCAGTTCCTCAGCGCCCGGTTGCAACGGCTGGACATCCTCAAGGACAAACCTGAACTCGCGAAGCGCTACGAAGGCATCTTCGGCAAGGATTATCTCGAAGCCTTGCAACGCCAGGATCGCGACAAGGCCATCGAGGAGGTCGAGGGGTTGTTTGAGCAAGCCGCGGAAAAATACGCAGACGTGAAGCAGCCGTTTGGTGGCACGGTCGGCGAGCGAGCCAAATCGGAACTCTACGAGATTCGCAATTTGTCCGTGGGCAAGGTAGCCCCGGACATCGACGGCGAGGATCAGGACGGCAAGCGGTTCAAGTTAAGCGACTATCGCGGAAAGGTGGTGCTGCTCTACTTCTGGTCTGAGTTCTGACTGACGTGACGGGCCAGTTGGCCCCACGAGCGGTCGCTCGTGAAGAAGCTCGAAGAGAAGCCCTTCGCCATGATCGGCGTGAACTGCAACAACTTCGATGCGAAGAAACTCAAGGCCGCGGTCGAGAAGCACAACCTGAACTGGCGGTCGTTCGCCGACCAGGGCGCGATCAACGAGAAGTGGAACTCACCCCCCACGCCGACGTATTACGTTCTCGACCACAAGGGCGTAATCCGGTTCAAGTGGGTTGGCGCTCCCGGAGAAAAAGCCCTCGACTCAGCTCTCGATAAGCTCATCCAGGAAGCGGAGAAGGATACGAAGAAACCGAAGTGACGCTGAACGGCAACGAGCAAGGGAGCGCGCGATCATTGACCCAGACCGCGGAACGGGTTCGCATCGTTTCCAACAGTTAAAGATTCACGCGATCGACTCTCTACTCGCGACACGAGGAGAAGCACGTTATGGCGAGGCCATCTTTAACACTCCACCCGAGTGAGGCTGTTGTGGTCCAAGCGGCAGCCGTGATCTACGCGGCCTACATCACGACCGGGCGAGTGGTGGAGGGGCGTGAGCAAGAGTGGATGCAACGGTCCATTCAGGAAGCGCTCTGGATCGCCCGAACGACCGATGACAGCATCCAGAGCGACGACGAGATGAGGTAGCTTGTCGTCGCACCTGCGGTGTGGTTCATTCGGTTGGCCGCCGCGGTGGTACAATGGCAGTCATCTCGACTCGGAGCCAGCCATGCCGCTACTCGATCACTTCCATCCGCCGCTCAGTCGTACTCATCCGTGGCGGACGTTTCACGGGCATTGGGCGACTGCGATGGCTCGTCTGCTCAATGTAGGCATACTGCCATCGGGGTACTACGCGGCGGTATTCCTAGATCGAGACGGCCTGATTGAGATCGACGTTGCGACTTTGCAGCCGTTCGAGCCTCTGGCATCGGGCAATGGAGCGGGCGGAACTCAGCCGTGGAGTCCGGGAGAACCACAACTGGCGGTCGCGGTCGAGTGGCCGAGCCTCGACGATGTGCGCGTGGAAGTGCTGACCGACGACGGCGATCCGCGTCTGGCGGCAGCGGTGGAGTTAGTTAGCCCGCGGAACAAGGACCGGGCGAAGTCGCGTGAAGCGTTCGCGGCCAAGTGCGCGGACCACTTGCGGCACGGATGCGGCGTGGTGGTCGTGGATGTGGTCAACACCAGGCACGCGAACCTTCAGGCCGAACTGTTCGCGGCGGTCGGCGCGGAACCGGGTGCTGGACTGCCAGAGGGATTAAGCGCTGTGTCGTACCGTTCAGTCGGCCGCGACACCGAAGGCCAGCTTCAGGCGTGGCCCGTCGCGCTCGAAGTCGGCCAATCACTCCCGACGGTCCCGCTGTGGCTCGCCGGCGAACTCGCCGTGCCGCTGGACCTCGAAGCCAGCCACACCGCCGCCTGCATGGACTTGCGGATAAGACAAGCGGGGTAATATTCTTGCCACAAATTCCGATAGAGTTCACCAGCAACGTGGGTTGTCGATTGACTCAATCTGCCGGTGAAGAGGTACGGAGGCGCTCGGATGGAAGAGGTTGTTGTTGTGAACTTCCCTGCTGAAGGTGAAAGTTGTTCCGTCGTTGGTCGCAAGACGGCAGAGGGTTGGCATTTCCGGTGGGTATACAGTTCTATTTGGGATGACGTTGACGCCGAACTCCTTGGGATAATACCTCGTTCCGAATCCGCCGAGGCGACTTCGATCACCGAGGTGTTACCCGAAGGCTGGATCAAGATGAGGCCCGGTGGTATCCATCCTGACTGGTTGATGTGGTTTCGAGGAGCTGTTGCGGACGCCATAGCCGTTCTTGGTGATAAGGAAGAAAAGCGCAAGGCGAGATTACGGTGGCGAGGAGTGTTGGCGGGAGGTTCGGTCTTGTAACGAAGCGCGGAGAATGAGCCTGAAGCGTCGCGACGAACACAGGATTGTCCATCGCGACGCTCTTTGATTTCAGCCCCGGAGGGCAACGCCGTGAAGGA
>JAKEEV010000029.1 GCA_022616395.1 Planctomycetia bacterium
AGCGTATCAGATCCGGGAAGCTCGCCTCGCAGCGCATCCACCGCGGAAGCGGCTTCCGGGCCGAGTTCGCCGAGCAATCGCGCGGCCGCGAAGTATTCTTCGGGTCGGCGCGATTCCATAATCTTCGTCAGCACCGGGATGAGAGTTTGCGCGTCTGCTCCCAGCGCGATGAGCGATTCGGCCGCGACGAGCCGCATCGCGTTCAATTCGTCCTTGAGCATCTTTGTCAGCGCGGGAATGGCCGAATACGCCTCGATCAAAGCGAGCGCCTTCGCGGCCTCCTTGCGAACCGTGTCGTTGATGTCATCGAGTAAACGAACCAGCGAGGGAACCGCGGAGCGTGAGTCAGGGCCGATTGTTCCGAGTGTGATGACGCAGATTCGTCGCGTGTTGGCGGAGTCCGCCCAGAGTCCCTGCGTGAGTGCGGGGACAGCCACAGGACCGAGTGCGAGCAGTTGAGCCGTGGCGTTCGCGGAGACTTTCGCATCGGGTTTGAGAACATCGGCGATGAGCGCTTCGACATCGGCATCAGAAACTTGCGCGGGTGGAGCGGGCGGGTTCGGTGGACCGTCCTTCGGCGGTTGAGCTGCCGGGATCGCCGCAACCGCACTGAACAGAATCACAATTGAGATCGCGATTCGCATAACCCGTTCTCCATTCACCCGCTCGTGTTCGCGTGGCTGGGAAATTGAAGTTTAACGCGAAGCACCTGTGGATTGCACCGAAATCGTATCGGCTCCTTGCCGCTGACGCCGCGACTGACCGCCATCACCGTATCGTTTTGCGCGAAGACGCCCTGATCGAACCGTCGGCCGTAGATGCTGGGTATGAAGATCGAGCCGATGAGTGGAAGACGAATCGCGCCTCCATGAACGTGCCCGCAGAACACGAGATTGATTCCGTTCTTCTGTGCCCAGTAGAAATTGTCCGGCGTGTGACTCAGACAGAGGCGAAATGTGTCCGTTGGGGCGCTACTTAAACCTGGCGGTGGGGAGAACCACGGCCCTTCGTGCCCGACCGCCACACACTTCACTCCGCGAATGGTCAGTTCGCGCCAGCCATTGCCCAGGACGATATAGCCGGCGCTGGTTAACTCCGCGCGCACGCGATCCGGCTCGTGGTGAACGTCGTGGTTACCGAGAATGGCGAGCTTCGCTTCTGTTGCCGAGAGCCGACTCAGAAGCGGAGCGATCCATTCGTGGTGAGTGTCGGTATCGACATAATCCCCAACGAGACAGACGAGATCGGTCCGTTCGATTGCCAGTTCCGCGAACACGCGCTCGAAATACGCGCGGCTCGGCGTGCCGTGGAAGTGAAGGTCACTGAGGACCAGAATCGTCAGCCCGTCCCACTCTGGAGGGAGCTTCGGCACCGCGAGCGTAAGTTCGGTGACATCGAGCTTGAAGACGCAGTTGCCAGGGAGGCGCGTGAATGGTCTGCCCTTCCCGTCTCCGATGAGTTTCTGACCGAGTTCGGGCCACAGGTCGAGCGTGCG
>JAKEEV010000235.1 GCA_022616395.1 Planctomycetia bacterium
GACGGTCTTCGAGTCGTACTCGACCGTCTCGACCTTTCCACGCTCGATGTCCTCGCGTTTCTTGTCGAAGCCCTTCGGCGGGGCCGCGATCTTCTCCGGCACGCTCGGTTTATCTTCCTTCGGCCCGCCTTTGTCTTGCGCCGCTGCGGGCACTGCAAGACAGACCGCCAGGATTGCCCAGGCCACGATACGTCCGCTCATGACTCACCTCCCGTGGTTAACCTTGCTCGGGACTGTTTCGGTCCGCTCGGCGGTATCACTCATCACGCGTGTGATGCGACCGAGCATATCGAAGAGAATCTCCGCGTCTTCCACTCCAACGGCCTCCATCAACTGCTCGCGAACCGACTCGCCCGCGTTCCAGAGTTGCTCGTAGACGCGCCGACCCTTCCCGGTGAGAGAGACCGTGCGGGCGCGGGCGTCCGTTGGGTGCTGGCCGCGAACGATGAGCTTGCGGCCTTCCAGAAGCAGGAGCATGGCTCGCACCGTGTTTGGATCGGATGAAGTTCGACGGGCGAGTTCTCGCTGCGTGGTGGCTTCTCCGCGCGCGAGCACCGACAGAAGCACAAACTGATCGGCCGTGACACCGAGTCGAGCAAGCGCAGCGTCGGTCTGGCGGTGCATCGCCAGGTACGCACCGCGGAGGGCCATCGCGAGTTCGTGTCCAGTCGGCATGGATGGTTGAGGCAATTAGTACGTATACGCACGATTGGTGGAGGAGAGTGTATTCGCGGTGTTGGGAAGGAACTACTGAAAAGGGGATGAGAAGAAAGCGGCAGGAGGAATCATGTCGGTTCGCTTGCAGGCGTTTTCTCGTCTCCTGTTGGCAGTGGGGGAGGCAAGAGGAGTTCGAGGAACTTGCGGAGTCGCTCGTAGGCTGTCTTCGGTTCGATCTTGCGCTGCTCCTTGCCGCGTCGACCATGCGAGAGCCAGTTGTGGTATCGCCGAACCTGTCGAACCTGCTCCGCGATGTCCGCGTGACCGCCTTTGGAGTAGGAATTCAAGATTTCGGCGAACGAACGATGTCCTGCGGCTTCAATCGCGTTGCGTGCAGCAGCGATCAACATCGGATGTGTCAGACTGACGGAAGCAGCACCGACCTGCTCCACAACAAGCCGACGGACGATTCCTTCAAAGATCGAGAAAAGTTCGATTACCGCCAAATCATCAAGTCGGGATGCGGCAGTCTGAGCTTCAGTCGCTACTGTCTCGCCCGGAAGTTTCCCAACCACGTTGTCGCGCCACATCTCCACTTCGCCATGCCAGGGCAACGCAGACCACCACTTCTCGCCGAGCCGCTGGAGCCGACGGAGACTCTGGCGCATGGCTTCATACCAAGCCCAGCCTTGATGGAGTTCTTCGAGGGGCGTCATTGCAATACCCGGAGCATTGCGGCTTCAAACCCTTCCCGATCCAGTGGTTCGACCGCGATATCGTTCGGGTCTGCGTTCCACGCATTGACGCTCCTGATAAACCATTCATCCCCACCATCCGTCTTCGATCGGAAGAGATAGTATTCCGGGAAAGCACTCTGATTGCGATAACGGTCATGAATTTCGACCAATCCATCGGCCCGGCGAGGTTCGCGACCAGGAGGTTGAATGACGAATGAGACGTATCGGCTTCTTGGAACGATAACCGCGCTGCGATCAATAAGGATCACTCCGAGCGAGACGCCCAGAGGGGAAACGTAATAACTGCCGAGACGCGGTTCACGGACCTGTTCCTGGATCATGCGAGAGCATTTCAGGATGCCCAGACCGCTATCGGCGTCACGCAGCCAACCCTCTAACTGATCGTAAAGCTTCTCTACGGCCGCGAGCCACTCCTTCACCGCCTCCTCGCGCCGATGAGCTTCCTTCTTGAGTTGTTCTGCTTCGTTTCGCACATATTCGGTCAGCACGCCCATGTTGAACCTCCTCTTGATGCTTCCCTTATTCTACTTCCCCTCGCGGGCGTTGAATTCCAGTTTCCAGCGTTGCTTGCCGTCGCGAGATTGCAGCCACAGTTCCAGTTGACCCACCGCGGTCACCTTGCTGTGAAGATGAACCGGCACGATCTGACCGCCTGCCGCTGCTCCCTTCGCTTCGAGAGTCGTCTTGACCGGCGAGAGTTCGTCGATCTGGCCTTCCCACTCCTCCACCACCGTGCCAGAAGTGTCTTCTCGGCGAACCGTTGAGCCGAGGAAACGGAACACGGCCTCCGTCCCGACTCGCACGCCCACTTCGTAACTCGGAATGTCCGCTTCGGTGCCTTCTTCCATCCCAAACGGAGCAACACAGATTGCCTTGATTGGTGGTGTGAAGCCGGGCACCGCGGGCATGTTTGTCTCCACGCCGATGTAGTACGCGCGGGCCGTTCCTCCGCGAATGCGAACGCCCTTTCCGCGGCGAACCAGTCCGTAGTAAGCCGCTCCGCGCGCCACCGCGAGATCGAGGTCCGCGCCTGCCAGTTCGCGTGTCGCTTCCGTCTTCGCGGACTTCGCCCATGCTCCCAACACACTCAGCAAGCGATTGCGAAGAACGTCTCCCTTGAACACGCCACCGTTGAAGAGCACACCGCCGGGAATGCTGCTGGCTATCCCACCGGCGGGCTTACGCCCCGCCGCTCTCTTGGAACCTTCACGATTCGCCAGTGCTTCGGCTTGGCGTGAGAGGAACGAAGCGAGGTGGCGTGTGATGCCCGCATCCGCGACATACGGAAGGCCGAGTTCCTGCAAGCCGACCGCAGTGCGTGCCGGCTCCGCGTCTCGTGGGCAATCGGGGAAGAAGCCATCCACCAGCACCTTTTCGACTTCCGCGCGAGTTAACTCGTGCTTGATCGTTCCACCGACAATCGACCGCCCCTTGCCCAGCACCGTGACCGGAGCGCTTGAGAGTTTCGCGTTGGCGAAGAGTTGCTCCTTCGCGTTTCGGCAAGCGTAAGTAAGCTGAGTCATCTGACCCGCGTCGAGCTTCGTGCCCTTCGCGGCGAGTGCCTGAGCCGCGTGGTAAGCGAGCGTCAGGTCCATGTTGTCTCCGCCGAGCAAAAGGTGATCGCCGACGGCCAACCGCGTCAGCGCGAGGTTGCCGTTTTCTTCTCCGACTTCGATCAGCGTGAAGTCTGTCGTTCCACCGCCGACATCCGCGACGAGTACCAACTCACCGACACTGACTTGCTTTCGCCACTCGTCGCCAGCGCGGTCGAGCCACGCATAAAACGCCGCCTGTGGTTCTTCCAGAAGCGTGAGATTCTCGAACCCCGCGGCTCGAGCGGCTTCAACTGTGAGTTCGCGCGCGCCTGCGTCGAATGACGCGGGCACAGTGAGCACGAGGTCCTGCACTTCGAGCCGGTTGGCCGCTTCCTTCCCCATGACGGAGTTCCACGCCTCCGCCATGTGCTTCAGATAACGCGTGCTTGCATCAACTGGAGAAACTTTCCGCGCGCCCGTATCGGGTGCTCGGTGGGGAAGAATCGCGGCCTTGCGATCAACTCCCGTGTGACACAACCACGACTTCGCGGACGCGACCAGTCGAGTTGGGACTTGCGAGCCGAATACGCGGGCAAACTCGCCGACGCAATAGTCGCGCTTGGCGTCCCACGGAAGTTTCAGAGCGCCGGCTGGTTGTTCGCCGGCGTTCGGCAAGTACAGGAACGAAGGCAACAGCGGGCGGCTATCAACATCGCCTTGCCCAACAACTTGTGGAATGGGAAACGGAGTGACCTTCGCCTCCTTGCCCGCGCTGGTATCCACATAAGCCAGCGCGCTGTTGGTGGTTCCGAGGTCGATACCGATGATGTAACGGGAAGCCATGTTTTTTGGTGAGTGGTTAGTGGTTTGTGGTCATCAGTGATCGGTCATCAGTAATCAGTAATCAGTGATCGGTAATCAGTGATCGGTCATCAGTGATCAGCAACAGTGTCGAACACCAATAACCGATAACTGCTGACTGTTCACTGTTCACTGATTACCGATCACTCATCACCACTATTCTACCGCCTCGGCGGAACCCGATGGCCGTTGGGCGGTTTCAAACATACGCTTGCGTTCAACTCCTCTGCTTCACTGGACCAGTGATTAGCACCATATGAGTACCGCTACTGCTCCCGTCTCCGAGCCGGCTTCCACCTCGATTCCGCTGCCGGTCGGCCGGCTTGTTGGCGTCGGGGCCGTCGTCTTCTTCGCCAATGCCGCGCTGTTGGTGTTGCAACTATGCGCGGGGCGACTGCTGGCTCCGTTTGTCGGCTCCAGTCTGGAAACGTGGACATCCATCATCGGCGTGTTCCTCGCGGGGATCGCGCTGGGGAATGGTTTGGGCGGGAAACTCGCCGACCGTTACCCGACTCCGCGCACGCTGGCGATTCTGCTGGTGCTTGGCGCGGTTGCAGCTTTATGGATGATGCTCTTTCCGCTGTTTTTGTCCAGCACGGGAGTTTACAAATCCATCCCGCTTGGCTCGCGAATTCCCATCCTTGCCGCGCTGTTGTGTTTGCCCGCGGGGCTAGTGCTCAGTCTGCTCACTCCGCTTTCCATCAAGCTCGGACTGCCCGACATCGGCCACACGGGTCGAGTCGCGGGGCTGATCTTTGCTCTCTCCACGCTCGGTTGCCTCATCGGGAACTACTTCACCGGCTTCTACCTGATTCCGCACTTCACGATCAACACGCTGGTACTCGTCTCGGCCGCTGCGCTGTTGGCGCTGGCGGGCGGAACGCTGCTGGTGCTTCAGAACCCCTCCCAACCCCCTCCCCCAACGGGAGAGGGGGAGAAAGCCACTTCAACTCTTGCTCCCCCTTTCCTTCGGGAAGGGCACCAGAATGGGGGGTTAGGTCCAAACGACCCCTCCCCTAACTCCCCCGCCGGTGGAGGGGAACAAGACACGAAGGGAAATGGGTTAGGTCTTCCTCTTTCTCCCCCTTCCCTGTTAGGGAATGGGGTTGGGGGGTTAGGTTCTTCCGAAGCCAATCCGCACGCATTCACCAACATCCGGCAAGCGTATCTGGTTGTGTTTCTGGCCAGCTTCTGCGGCATGTCTTTGGAGTTGACGGCATCTCGGTTGCTGGCTCAGCACCTGGGTGTGTCTCTCTTCACCTGGACGGGCATTATTGGGGTGATGCTCGCGGGGACGGCTCTGGGGAACTTCACCGGCGGGCAACTCGCCGACCGACCGAAGCGCACCACTGCCATTCTCGCGGGCGTCGCGGTCGGTTTGTCGGTGGTCGCGATTGGCTTGTTGATCGCGTACCTGAGCGACTTGCCGGTGCGGTATCTCTTTGGCGTGTTGGCAGCGCGAGAGCAGATGTTTCCGGGCGGGCCTGTGGAACCAATTGAGCCAGACGTTCCTCATCCGAGTGTGCTCTGGAACCTGGCGGCAGCGATCGGTCTGGCGGTGGTTATCGGAGCGGTTCTGGGCTACGGCACGTACCGCCTGGTGAACTGGCTGATGGTAACGCCTCCCAGTCCGCGATTCTTCCTCGCGGCAACACTGATTCTGGCCGGAGCTGGGACCGTGTTTCTGTTCGTCACGATGGCTCTGGTCAATCGGTACGATGCGTTCACGATGTGGGATCCGATCGCCCAGGTGATGGGGTGGACCTTCAGCCTGTTCTTTTTGCCGATGTTCATGCTCGGTCTGGTCTCTCCACAAGTGATTCGCTTGGCGGTGCCGGACGTGAAACATGTCGGGCAGGTAGCGGGACGAGTGTATGCGTGGAGCACGACCGGAGCGATAGTTGGGACCTTCGCTGCAGGTTATGTGCTTCTCTCCACGCTCGGCATGCGCCAGACCATCATCGCGATGTCGCTTGTGATGGTCCTCACCAGCCTGATTGTGAAGAACATCTGGAAGGACACTCAGAGCGCAATCACGGGAGAGGGGAATAAGCCCGCAAACGAAACCGAAGGCTCCAACTTCCTGCTGTATCTGTTCAGTATCGCGCTCGGGGGCATTGTCGGAGGAGTCATTCTGACTCAGCGAACGGACACCGAGGGGCTCGTGGTCCAGGTCGAATCGAACTATTACACCATCAAGGTTAGCCGCGACCTCCAGCGACCAGGGGCGCTGCGGCTCACACTCGACCACCTCGTTCACTCCAGCGTCGATCCCGAAGACCCAACGTTCCTCCACTACACCCACGAGTACATCCAGATGGAGTTCCTGCGGGCGGCTCAGATGAACGAGCCGGAACCGAAAGTATTGGTAATTGGCGGAGGAGGATACACGTTCCCTCGATGCGCCAAAGAGGAAGTACCCAAGTGCGTGATGGACGTGGTGGAAATCGATCCGGTGGTCACAAAGGTGGCCTACGACCACCTCGGCTTGAAGCGTTCATACGGAATCAATCACTACCACATGGACGGCCGGCAATATGTCTCGGAGCGCGCAAGCCCCGGTAACTACGATCTGGTCATTCAGGACGCGGTGAACGATTTGTCGGTGCCGGCTCACCTCATGACCAAGGAATACAACGACGCGGTGAAGGCCGCGATGAAGCCCAACGGCGTCTACTTACTGACAATCATCGACTCCATCGATCGCGGAAAGTTGTGGAAGGCCGCGATGGCCACGCTGGCCAAAACATTCCCGCCGGAGAACGTGATTCTGCTCACCCCTCACGCCGTTCCCGACTCGAACACTGACGACGGAGACAAATGGGACAAGGAGAGGCAGGTGCTGGTGATCTACGCGTCAGAAAAGTCGCTCGACATCGGTCAGTTGCGTCAAGCAACGGACAATCTGATTTCACGCAACGAAGTCGTGGGGATGGCGACGACGATGATCGGCGCGTTTGAGCCGCCAGGCACCGGGCCTGCGTTTCTGGCTCGCGTAAGACCCGGCTTTCACCGACCCCCGTTCTTCACCACGCCCGTTCCCGCCGAGCGACTTCAACCATTCATCGACCGCGAACCGGGCATCGTGCTCACCGATCAGTTCTGCCCGATCGATAACCTCATGGCGGAAGTCTTCCGCTACCGCTACAAGGACGCGAGATAGCACGAGGAAGAGTCAGGGCGTGGACGTTGGGAGAGGCGTGGGCGGAGGTGACGGTGGAGGTGAAGGGGCAGTTGAGGCGGCTTGCCCGGCGGTTCCGGTTGTCGTCGGAGTGACACAGCGCGGAAATCCCGCCGGCAAGCCGTCGAGGAGCCGATCAACCCCGACTTCGACCTGATGAAGGGAGTGTTTCACCAACAGGTTCTCGATCTGGGCAAGCGCCGGTAATCGGTGAACTCGGGATACTCCATCAAGGTGTCGCTGCCGGAGTGAAACTCGGTGGCGGAAGAGCCGCGGTTTGCGCGAGATGTACCCGAAAGCCGCTGAAAACGCTCAAAACCGCTTGGATTGCTTGGAGTTTTTACTCACGACCGTGGTGGAGATGGCAAAAAAGGTCTCTCCATAAGTTACATTGGGACAAAGAATTACTCCAATCTGATTGAATGCCAATCGTCATCGTGCGCAAACCGCGGCGTGGACTCGGCGGCGGAATGGCGGGTGCCCCTGACATTGACTAATGTACACTATTGTGGTAAGATTGGGGAGAGTTTGGAACGCGGTCTTTGACAACCC
>JAKEEV010000236.1 GCA_022616395.1 Planctomycetia bacterium
GAGGGAGCGCTCTTGTTTACGCGCTCCCTCACGGTCGCGGCTCTGACAATCCCGCCTTACTTCCCATCCCACACGGGCAATCGTCCTGGTGTGAGTGGAGCGCCGAAGCCATCGAGTTTCTTTTCCAGCGCCGGCAGATCGACTTCCACCAACTGCTTGAGCTTCGCCAACTCAACGGTGAACTCCTTCGCCGCGATGTCGTACTGCTGCTTGGCGGTGCCGGTCGGCTTGGCGAGCGCTTCGTTGTTGGCGTTAGCGGCGTAGCGGATTCGCTCGCTGATCGAAGGCGGCGTGTTCTCGCTCCGTCGGCGCAACTCCGGGTCACCGCGAAGCGCGCGGAGAATGTCGCGGTTGCGGGCGATCATATCGCGCACGGCCTTCTTGCTCGCTTCGTCGGCCTTCGGGGCAGCGTCGAGCGCTTGCCGCATCTGTTCGAGTTTCGTGCTCGTCTCGTTCGCGACATTACCCGCGCCGATGAGAGCCTTGCGAAGCTTCAACACCTGTCGGTGGAACTCGACCTGCTCTTTCACTTCATCCGCGCTGGGGTTGCCGAGCGTATCCAGCACCACGTTGAACTCAACCGGATCGGCCAGTTTCGTTGCGACACCGCCAACGCGCTGATGCAGCGAAACCTTGTACTTGCCCGGCGCAATGAGCGGCCCAGTGCCACCCGTGAGACTCGCAGACGGGTCACGCAAGTCCCACGCCACGCGATGCAAGCCCGCGCCTGTTGGCCCGGTCACAACACGAATCACGTTACCTTCCGCGTCGGTCACGACCAGAAACACGCTTGGCAGTTCCTCTTCGGCTTCCAGGCGAAGTTCTTCCTGAGTCGGGTATGGCACCGTCTTGCCCGCTTTCTCGGCTTCCTTCTCCGTGTCCTTGCGCTTCTGCTTGCGGGTCTTTAGCGCGTCCTTCATGTGATAAGTGAAGGTCGCGCCATAAGCCGGGTTTGCAGCGGTGTAGAACGATTCGCCGAGAAACGCCTTTCCGGGTTCGCCGTACTGAGCATTGGGAATGAACAGCACCGTATCGCGAACGGGGAACAGCACCGCGTTCTTTGCAAGCGCGTCCTTGTTCATCCCGCGAAGCGCGGAGTAGTCGTCAATCACATAGATGCTGCGGCCAAACGTGCCAATCACCAGATCGTTCACCTTCCGCTGAATGCACAAGTCCTTCACGAGAATTGTGGGTAGACCATTCTTGATGCGATTCCACGTTTTCCCGCCGTCAAGAGTCACATACAATCCGAATTCGGTCCCACAGAAGAGTAGATTCGGATCAACGTGATCCTCCGCGACGCAATAGACACTTCCGCGATCAGGCAAATTGCTCGCGATGCTTGTCCACGTCTTTCCGCGATCAGTAGACTTCAAGATATATGGTTTGAAGTCTCCGTTCTTGTGGTTATTGAAGCACGCATAGATAACGCCCGCGTCATGTTGAGAGGCAACCAACTTGCTCACGAAAGTGCGATCTGGAACACCGGGGAACGCTTCCACTTTCCGCCAGGTCTTCCCATCGTCCTCGGTAATCTGAATCAGCCCGTCATCAGTGCCGACGAACAGCAACCCGGCCGTCTTGGGTGACTCCGCCAGAGCCACGCAGTTCCCATAGAGGCTCGTCGAGCCGTGCTTGAAGATCGCGTCGGGTCCCCAGAGCTTGCCCATGACAGGAAGCTTGTTGCGGTCGAGCTGCCGCGTGAGATCGCCGCTGATTGGCGTCCACGAATCTCCTCGGTCGTCGCTCTTGAAGAGGCGATTCGCTGCGAAATACAGCCGTTTGTGGTTGTGCGGGCTGAGAACAAGCGGGCTGTCCCAGTTCCAGCGCAGAGGAGCTTCGCCCGCGCCGGGCATCGGCTGAATCTGCACTCGCTGACCGGTTCTGCGATCAAACCGACAGATCACGCCGTACTGAAGCACGCCGTAAACGATGTTCGGGTCGGTTGGATCAACTTTGCAGTGGAAGCCATCGCCGCCCTGCACCACAAACCAGTCTCCGTTGTGGATGCCATGTTGAGCGCGCGTACGGGCTGGTCCTCCGAGCGTGAAGTTATCCTGCGTGCCTCCATAAACGTGATAGAATGGCCCGCTCTCGTCGCAGGTTACATCATAAAACTGCGTGATGGGGAGATTCCCCTTGTGATGCCAGTTCGCGGCGCGATCAAAGCTCTCATAGATGCCGCCATCACAACCCACGAGATAATATTTGGGATCTTTCGGATCAATCCACATACAGTGACTATCAACATGCTTCCACTTCTCGCCAAGTGGTGTAAGCGTCTTCCCGCCATCGTTGGAAACTTGGATGAATACATTCATCACGTACAGCCTATCTTTGTTCACGGGATCAACAACGATGTGAGAGTAATACTGAGCCTGTGCATTGAATGGGTTTCTCCTTTCCCACGTCACTCCGCGATCTGGACTGCGGAAGATTCCTCCGGCGTTGTCTGGTGCTTCCACAATGGCGTAAATCACATCCGAATCGCTCGGTGCCATTGCCAGTCCGATCCGGCCAAGTTCGCCGCCCGGAATGCCGCTCGTGATCTTCTTCCAGGTCTTCCCGCCGTCTGTGCTTCGATGAAGCGCGCTCCCCGGTCCGCCGTTGATGATCGTCCACACATGCCGTCGGCGCTGCCAGCTTGCCGCGATCAGCACATCCGGGTTTCGCGGGTCTTGCACGATGTCCGTCACGCCGGTGTTGTCGTCGATGGAGAGCACCTTGTTCCAGTTCTTCCCGCCGTCGGTTGTCTTGTAAAGCCCGCGGTCCCCACCCTCTTTCCACAGTGGCCCTTGAGCCGCGACATACACCGTGTCCGAGTCGCGTGGGTCGATCAGAATCTTCCCGATGTGTTCGCTCTGCTTGAGTCCCACATTCGTCCACGTCTTTCCGCCGTCAGTGCTCTTGTACACACCATCGCCATACGCGACGCTGCGCTGACTGTTGTTCTCGCCAGTGCCCACCCACACCACGTTCGGATTCTTTGGGTCCATCACAACGCAGCCGATGGAAAACGAACCTTCGTTGTCGAACACGGGCGTCCAGGTTGTGCCTGCGTTGGTGGTCTTCCACACGCCTCCGGAAGCAGCGGACGCGAAATAGTGCGTGCGGTCGGTTGGATGAACCGCAAGACTGGAGATGCGCCCCGATGTGACCGCTGGGCCAACGAGTCGCGGCTTCAGAGCGCCGATCGGCAGCGACTTCTCGTCTTTCTTGTCGATTTTCGGTTCGGCTGGTTGTGCCGGAGCAAGAGCCAGCGCAAGGATTAACGCGAGTGACATGGCGGAACCTCGTGATGAAACGCGGGGAAACGGTTCGCGGGGCGAACGGAGAACAGAATAGCGCCCGCGCCCGTCGGAGTCACGCGCTAGTCGCTCGTAACGGGTGAATAACGGACGGAAACCCGCCCTTGTGGCTCAGCGTGGTGTGTGGGTTCAATGGAGCGATCAGGGAGAAGCCGATCTACGGTTACGCTCCAGTGGTAATCGACACAAGGGAAACGTGCTCGGCGGCTATCGCGGAAAGCTGAAGTAGTGCCGCTTGCCGAGCGGCACAAACTTGGAGTCCTCACGCTCTGCGTGATGCCGTCGCGACGGAACTTTCTCTTGGTGAACCGCGACCGTCAGGGAGCGGGTGAAACTTATAGCCCGGAGGCACGGCCGTCGTTGGCGAACGAGTACGGACCCGCCGGCCGGTCGACGTCGGCGGAAAGCGTGGTAACAAGATTCCGCAACGCGGCCGTTGAGTCGCTGTCCGCATCGACGAACACGCCGCCAACGAGGATGCCATCGGCCTCACCAAGCCGATCCCGCAGAGCTTGTTGCTTGGCGATGAAAAGAATGCCCTGGAGTTCGGAACTGGGCAGAGTCGGATTCGCGAGGCGTTGAAGCAGGATCGTGGGGCGTGGCGACTCACTTCCAGACGGCTCAAGTCGATTTCCTTTGAACGCAAAGAACGGGCCGATCCTCTCGCCCGCGCTCGGATCGCGGTCAACGTCCCGCACCCAAAGGATAATCTTGCCGTCGCTCGCTCCGCCGGGAATCGATGAGGTGAGGATCACCACTCCTTCCGCAAGTTGCGTGCGATCCACGATGGAGAAGAAGCGGTTCCGCACCTCGCTATTGGCGCTCGGAATCTCGTCCTGGTTGATCCACACGTTCATGTAGAGATCGGGGTAAGACGCGGCCGTGTTCTCGGCGTGACTTGCTGGGGTTCCTGTCACGACGAGAAGGCGACGGTACAAATCCGGGTAGCTCGTATTGAAGTTCTCCGCAGTAATCTTCCCATCAACTCCCACATCGGCACTCTGGCTGTTGGAGGTCATGATCATGTGAACGTGGCCAGCGATTGTCCCTCCGCGTGCGGCGGTGGGCTGTTCGAGGGTCGGTTCCATGGGTCCAACCGAACTGGGATTGAGTCGATCCGCGAGCGATTCCAGAGACGGCACGAACCGGTTGACTGCTTGTGACACGACTGACTCCGAGACTGGTATCGGGCGAATTCCGAACTCATCACGCTGTAGGAATCCCACCCAGATAGAACACGAGGCACTCGTGACCTTCGAGTGTCGCCGGGCTTTGCTCGCTTGAACGAAGCTGGAAGGAGTAAATGTTGTCGGCAATACCGACGCCCGGTGCTTCGCTCATCGGACGCGATTGGAAAACAACGACACTCAGTTCCGTTGTTGGGCTGATCGCTTCGCTGAACGTGAGCCTGACGGAACTGGCGCTGACGGTGGAGGGCGTCTCGCGCGTTTCGAGCGCTTCCATCGACAGTCGGGCGCGATGTGCGAAGTGGGACATGATCTGCTCGTGTTGAAGGTTCGCGACCTCGGACCGCACTTGAAGATGAGATGGCACGTCTCGGGCGAACCTTTCGGCAATCCCCAAATACAATTTCGGCATTCCGCATTCAGGAGATTCAAAATGCCAGCCGACGACATCAACGCATTCCTTCGCACGCAGCTCGACGAACTCAAGGCGAAGGGACTTTACAAAGCGGAGCGCCGAATCACTTCGCCTCAGAAGTCGGGAATCACGGTCAACGGGCAAGAGGTCATCAACTTCTGCGCGAACAACTATCTGGGACTCGCGAACCACCCGGACATCGTCGCTGCGGCTCTCGAAGGGCTGAAGACGTGGGGCTACGGGCTTTCGAGTGTGCGTTTCATCTGCGGCACGCAGGAGATTCACAAGCGCTGCGAGCAACACATCGCCCGCTTCTTCGGGAAGGGCGACAGCATCCTTTACATCTCCTGTTTCGATGCCAACGGCGGATTATTTGAACCACTTCTCACCGAACAGGACGCGATCCTTTCCGACGAACTCAATCACGCCTCGATCATCGACGGCGTGAGGCTCTGCAAGGCTCAGCGCTTCCGCTACAAGCACAACGACATGGCCGACCTCAAGGCGCAACTCGAATCCGCGAAGAGTTGCCGGTTCAAGATGATCTTCACCGATAGCGTCTTCTCGATGGATGGCGACCTCGCGCGCTTGCCAGACATCTGCCAGTTGGCGGATCAGTACAAGGCGGCGGTGGGCATCGATGACTGCCACGCAACCGGTCACCTCGGTCCGACCGGTCGAGGAGGAGCGGAAGAGTTGGGCGTGCTGAATCGGATCGACGTGATTACCGGCACGCTCGGCAAGACGCTCGGAGGAGCAAGCGGCGGCTTTACAGCTTCAAGCGCGGAGATCGTGGACTGGCTGAGGAACCGCTCGCGGCCGTATCTGTTCTCGAACAGCGTGCCTCCGGCTCTTGTTGCCGCCGGAATGAAGGCGCTTGATCTCATCGACAGTTCCTCCGACCTTCGCACCAAACTGAAGACGAACACCGCTCGCTTACGCGCAGGTCTTGAGAGCGCGGGGTTCACCATTAAACCTGGACCGACTCCCATTCTCCCCGTGATGCTCGGAGACGCTGCCGTCGCGACGAAGATGGCCGACGAGTTACTCAAGCGCGGAATCTATGTGATTGGCTTCAGCTACCCGGTGGTGCCACAGGGTCAGGCACGCATCCGCATTCAGGTCTCGGCAGCGCACACGACCGAGCAAATCGACCGCGCCATCTCCGCGTTCACCGAAGTGGGCAAGCAATTGGGCGTGATCCGTTAAGTTGTTTCGACGGTCATCGGGGCGAGGATGTGCTATCCTTGACGGCCGGCGTGGTGTCGGCATTCCCCGTTTTGTTCGACCGATGCCCCATCCCACTCCACAGCCGGCGCGCTATTTGACTCTGGACGCCTGGCGCGGCTTGGCCTGCCTACTTGTTGTGGTCTCGCACAGCACGCTGTTCCTCGTCCACACAGCCCGGCCGGTCGATGGATCATTCGGCGAGTGGTTGATCCGCCTGACTGGGCGGATGACGGTTGGAGTTCCGCTCTTCTTCGTCATCAGCGGGTATTGCATCGCGGCGGCAGCGGATGGAACCCGGCGGCGCGGAGCCGGAGTCGGTCGTTACTTCGTTCGCCGCTTTCGTCGGATTTACCCCCCATATTGGGCGGCGGTCGCGTTCACCTTACTCCTGGCGCTCGTCCTGGAGTGGGCCATCGCTCCCGGATTTGTGAGCGGTCCATTCGGCCCGGTCGTGACCGTACCGGATCCCGTCTCGGTTGCCGCACCGCAGTGGTTCGGTTGCCTCACTCTCACGGAAACCTGGCGCCCGTTGTTCGTGTCGAGCGTGCCGGAACAACAGCTCCTCGGCCCGGCCTGGACGTTGTGCTACGAGGAGCAGTTCTACGCGATCACTGGGATAGTTTTGCTCGTCGCTCGACGGTGGTTCTTCACCGGGGTCACCCTTGTCACTGTCGCGGTGGCGACCGGTGTGATTCTCGGCTGGGGCGGGTTTGCGGTTACCGGCACGTTCCTGGATGGCCGGTGGCTGATGTTCGCCGCTGGCGTCGGCGTGTACTGGGCGGTTGATCGGGCACGCTGGAAAAAAA
>JAKEEV010001346.1 GCA_022616395.1 Planctomycetia bacterium
CCGGCTGGGTTGCTTCAACAACCAGATTCCCTTACTGCACTCCTCGTCGCGAGGCCAGATTGCCGCAAGGACCGAAGCGGGTATAATCTCCCCCCATCCCCGCGGTCGCCTCTCCGAACCGATCTTGCGGGCGGATAACACAAGCAATTCCAGATTGAGGAGCCAGCATGGCCGACGGGCGCGACCAGTCAGGCGGTTTCGACTACCGCACAGCCCTACCGTGGACGAATATCTTCCGCTGCTTCCAGGTGGCGATTGATCCCCGGAAGCTCTTCGTCGCCGCCGTCGGCATTCTGGTGATGTCCTTCTTCTGGTGGCTGCTGTCGCACATCTTCTGGGAGAAGGCTCCGACACGCGACGATCCCGATTTCGGCCCCGCCGCTCTTCAATCGCACTTTGAAGGCAAGATTAACCCCGCGACCGGCAAGGCGTACACCAACGAAGAACTGTCGGTCGCGATGAAGACCGAGGGCGACCACCGCTTCAAGGTCGCGAAGGAACAGTGGCAGGTACTCGACTCGCTGGCCGGCGAAGGGGGGCGATTCCGCACGCTGCCGTGGTATGAGTATCGCGGACCGAACCCGTTTCTGCTGTTCACCGATGTGCTTGGCGGCACGTCCGAAGACCGGTACAAGGCGATCTATGGCTTCGGCACTGGCTCGGTGCCGGTGCTGATCGAACCGCTGGTGAAACTGCTCTTGCCGGTGGCAAAGCTCGTTTCGCCGAGCGTCAGCCCGCTTACCCGGCTCTACCTGTTTTTGATTTTGCTCGTCAATGTCGCGGTGTGGGCATTCTGTGGCGGCATCATCACGCGGTTGGCGGCCGTGCAACTGGCGAACAAAGGCCCGATCACGCTGAGACAGGCGTTCCAGTTCGTGTGGAGCCGCTACCTGAGCTATCTGGGTGCTCCGCTTGTCCCGTTGGTGATCATCGGCGTGGTGGTGCTGGGACTGATTCTTTACGGTGCGGTGGCTCTGTTTCCGTTTGTCGGCGACATCATCCTGTTTGGTGTCGCGCTTCCGCTGGTCTTCCTCGGCGGGGCGATCATGGCAGTGTTTTTAGTCGGTCTGATTGGTTACCCCATGATGTACCCGACGCTCTCCGCGGAGGGCGATCAGAGCGATACGTTCGACGCTCTGAGTCGATCCGTGAATTACGTTTACCAGGCGCCCTGGCAGTATCTCTGGAACTGGACTGTCGCGATTATCTACGGGGCGCTCGTCACGCTGTTTGTGCTGTTCTTCGCGTCGTTGACGGTCTATGTCGGCAAGTGGGCGGTCGGATTGCCCTCGAGCGCCGTCTGGAGCGAACGCAAGCCGGAGTTCCTGTTCATCTACGCACCGGAATCCTTCGGTTGGAAGGAACTGCTTACCAAGGACAGCCCGTATGCCGTGCAGGGTGAATGGGTGTGGATCGACCAGAACGGCAAGGAAACAGACCAGTCAAAGGGCGTCCGGCAGATGATGGTCTATAAGCCGGTGAACAAGGAGATGTTCGAGCAGAACCGGAAGGAATACTGGTTGTACAACACCTGGGGCGCGGGGATTGTCTGCTTCTGGCTGACCCTGGCGTTTTTGATGATGCTCGGTTTCAGCTACAGCTTTTTCTGGACCGCCTCGACGATGATTTACTTCATCATGCGCAAGAAGGTGGACGAAGCGGAACTGGATGAAGTGTTCGAGGACGAGGAGCCGGAGATTCCGCTGGCTCCTCCGAAGATCGCCGACGGCACGGTGCCGGCACCGGTCAGCCCGACCTCACTGCCGGTCATCGCGCCACCGGTTTCACAACCCCAACCACCACCTTCGCCACCGACACCGGCGACGATCCCGTTCAGCCCGCCTCCGGTCGCAAGCAGTCCGCCTCCGCCTTCGCTACCGCCACCGGTGTCTCCTCCGCTTCCTCCACCCCCGGAGCCGCCCGCGACGGAGTCGAAGAAACCGGACGACACGATCCCGTTGGGATAACCATTCAGCAGTAAACAGTGATCAGTGATCAGTTATCAGTAATCAGTCATCAGTCATCAGTTGCCAGGAAGAGTGGCGAATACCGATTACTGATTACTGATTACTCACTTTCCCCGCAGCGGGTGAGTCATGGGAAGACCGATCCTGCTCTTCAGTGGCCCGTGGGCTGATCTGCCGCTGGAATCGCTCGCGGCGAAAGCGGCCGGTTGGGGGTTCGTCGGCTTCGAGCTGTGCTGCTGGGGCGATCATCTCGAAGTGCAACGCGGGCTTTCCGACGAAACGTATTGCCCGGCCCGGCTCGATTTGCTTGCGCGCCACGATCTGCAAGTGCCGGTGATTGCCAACCACAAGGTCGGGCAGGCAGTGTGTGATGTAATCGACAGGCGGCATCAGTCGCTTGTTCCCGATTACGTGTGGGGCGATGGCAACCCAAGCGGTGTTCAGCAGCGGGCGGCCGAAGAGATGATGGCGACGTTTCGCCTGGCGGAGCGACTTGGCGCTGGAATCGTCAGCGGGTTCACCGGCTCTTCGATCTGGAACTATGTCGCGGGTTATCCGGCCCCGAAAGCCGACGTGATCTCTGACGCACTTCGACAGTTCGCCAAACAGTGGCACCCCATCCTTGATGCGGCACGCGACAGCGGCGTGCGCTTTGCGTGCGAAGTGCATCCGGGGCAGCTCGCGTTCGATCTCTATTCGGCGGAAGTGGTGCTTGATGCCCTCGATGGTCGCGAGGAGTTCGGCTTCACGTTCGATCCGAGTCATCTTCACTGGCAGGGAGTTGATCCGGTCGAGTTCTTGCGTCGATTCCCCGACCGGATTTATCATGTTCATATCAAGGACGCGCAGTTAACGCTCAACGGCCGCGCTGGAATCCTCGCGGGTTACTGGCCGAGTGGCGATCCGCGAGCCGGCTGGCAGTTCCGCTCGCCCGGTCATGGCGGAATCGACTGGCCCGCGATCATTCGCGCCTTGAACGCCATCTGTTACGACGGTGCGCTGGCGGTGGACTGGCACGACCCCGGCATGGATCGCGAATACGGCGCGGCCGACGCGGCTCGGTTCGTGAAGTCGGTGGACTTCGACCCGCCAACACACGGCCCGAAGGCGTTTCGGGGATGAAATCGCCTCTGTTTGTTGTTTTGGAAAAGACACGCGGTTCGCAAACGGTCTTTTCTTCAGCCCGAAGGGCTGGGACAACTTAGCCCAGGGCAACGCCCTGGGTACAAGCGATTTGAACCGTGCAGCCTGAAGGGCTGCGACACAGCAAGATTGTCCCAGGCTTTCAGCCTGGAAAACAAATACCACCAATCACCCAGGGCGTTGCCCTGGGCTAAGTTGTCCCAGCCCTTCGGGCTGAAGAGAAGGTCGATGCGTTTCCCCACCTACGACGAAGCCGAGCAACTGAAGCGCACCTGGACGGACAAGTTCGTGCGTGTGAAGCCGGGTCACGCGGAGTACGAACGCTTCGCGGGGAAGATCGGCCGCGTGGTCACGGTGAACTACGGCGGCAAGGCTCTGGTCGATTTCGCCGACGGCGCGTGGTACGACATCCCCGCGACAAGCGACTATCTCGAAGTGGTGCCCGACGAAGAAGCGAAGGGCAAGTTCGATGCGACCGCCAACAGCGCCCAGAAACTGCCGGGGCGTCAGGGGTGATGCCGTGGCCGATCACCCGCCTCCAGAGTTCAACGTGGGTGATCGGGTTCGCGTCGTGTTGAGCGACCGGCACCAGACACCGCACACCGGCACGATTCGAGATGTTATTTGGCACGGCAAGGACGGCTGCTGGAACTATTACATCGAAGAGGATGGCAAGAAGGTATCAACACGATACCTCGCCAGCGACCTCGAATCCGCACCCTAATTGGTAGGGTGGGCCAGAGGGAGCGCGGTTCTTGCGGCCCGAAGGGTCGCGCTTCCTCAGCCCAGCCCGAAGGGCTGGGGAATGCGAAACCATCACACGGTGCGGCCTGAAGGGCCGCGCTATCGGACCTGGAAAACGTAGACCTGGAAAACGTAGCGCGGCCCTTCAGGCCGCAATCAATCGAACACGCTCACCCCGGCCGTTGGCCGGGGCTGAGGAAGCGCGGCCCTTCAGGCCGAAAACCAAGTTCGTATCTCGGTCGGCAAGCCGACAATCGACATGATGGTCTTCGACTGCACGGCGGGTAAGGCATTCCTGAGCCGCGGCCCGAGCTACGGAGTAAACTGGAAGGAGTACACCTTCGGCGACCCGAAGTGATGTAAACCTACAACGGCGTCAGGGCGGTTTCGGAGTTGTGTTCTGCGAGGGTTCAGGTCGTCTGTCAGTGTAGGGCCAGCGAGCCGGGTATTTCCCCGTCACGATCTGAGCGTTCTCAGCTTGGAACTGTTTGAGTTCGGCTTTCCGTTTTTCCTCTTCGGCTTTCTCTCGTTCGCTTTCGTCATCAATGCCGAGTAGTTCAGGCAGAGTTAGTCGGCGACATCCTTCGCCCGACACACACTTAGGAGTTACGCAGTCGGGTATGCGTGGAGGCGGTAGTGGGGTTGCGTGCGATAGGCTCGAACGGCGTTGCGAACGATCTGCCACTTGGCAGAAAGCCA
>JAKEEV010001347.1 GCA_022616395.1 Planctomycetia bacterium
AGCGCCCGCGAGCGCTTCAGCGTGAAGTTTTACCTCGTAGCGATGCTCTTTATTCTGTTCGATATCGAGGCCGTTTTCCTGTATCCCTGGGCGGTTGTGTACCGCGAGTTGAAAATGTTCGCTTTCGTGGAAATGCTGCTCTTTATCGTGCTGATCCTCGCGGGCTTTTTCTACGTATGGACGAAAGGCGCTCTGAACTGGACCGAGCATGAGACCACCCGCGACGCCTCCCGCCCCGCTCCGGCCGAAATAGATCATGCTGCCTGAACCGTTGAAGGAATCGCCTACCGCGGTCGCGGTCGCACATCGCGAACCGGAGAGCGTCGTTGGAGGCAAGCTCGATCGCGGAGAACTGATGCTGGAGATCGCTCCCGATCGCATTTCTACCGTTTGCCGGATCCTCAAAAATGAGCTGAAATTCGCGCGGCTTGTCTCCGTCACGGCGGTGGACTGGCATCCGGCCGAACCGCGATTCGAGGTCGTCTATCATCTACACTCCTTCGAGCGGAATGAGCGGCTTCGCTTGAAGTGCCGCGTCGCCGAGGGCGGCGAAATCGAGTCGCTTACCTCGATCTGGAAGAGCGCGGACTGGTACGAACGCGAAGTCTACGATCTGTTCGGCGTGGTCTTCCGGAATCATCCGAACCTGACGCGCATTCTGATGCCGGAAGCGTGGCAGGGCCATCCCTTGCGGAAGGATTTCCCCGTTCACGGACATAAGTACGACTATGGCGAACAGGCCTGACAGTCCGTTGCAAAAGTGTAGAGCAAACCGCTTGCTTGCGCGCGCGGCTCAGCCGGATGAACACGTTACGGAGCCGCGACCGCTAGGGAGTGCTCCATGGCCCTGCGGGCCACCAAAGGTAATGAAAGATGTGCCTGCCGGGCCGGTCGCTGACGCTCCCGGGTCTGTACAGTACCTCTCGCACGGGACCCCGACCGTGAGGGAAGGGACGGCTGGGCATGACTTTCGGGGGAGCGGTGTTTTTCAGCGGACTGCTATAGAGGCCGGAGCGACAGAATGAGCGACATCGAAACTCCGGTTCTCGAGAGCGAAACTTCTGAAACCAAGACGCGCCGCATGACCCTCAACATGGGTCCGCAGCACCCGTCCACGCACGGTGTGTTGCGCGTGGTGATCGACCTTGACGGCGAGACGGTGG
>JAKEEV010001348.1 GCA_022616395.1 Planctomycetia bacterium
ATCGAAGACCGGCTGCCGATTGACGAACTGCAACCGAAAAAGCCGGTGCCAGCCCCGCAGTTCCCGCAAGTGGGAACGATCATCGCGCTTGACGGCAGGACTGGGACCATCGAGTATTCCGTCGTTGTGCCCCGGGCGTTACGAACGATCATCCCCGACGGACCGGAGTTCCAGGTCAAGGTGATCGGCTGGCAGTATGAGCGGGTCATCAGGACGGCGAAACTGGACCGGTTACAGATTACCGACGCCACAGGGAAGCGCTTAACAACCGAAGAGGTTTGGAAGCGCCTGAGGATCGGCACCAACTTCTTCGTCTCCGCCGATGGCAACCCGGTGTCGGCCGAGCACCTGAAGTTGATCGCGCCAGATGTGCTCGTGGTGGTCGATCGCGACAACGTGCTACTCGAACGGCTCATCGACCAGTTGCGGGACTCTGGAGCCGAACCGGGATGGGAGCTGAAGTAACCCATTCGTCACGCGAGCGCAGGCTCTTTGGCTTGCGCTCGCGCCGCAGTGACGCCGCGGTATCACTTCTCATTAAGTTGGTCGGCGATCCACTCGACGATACCCCTTGGGAAGGGAGGTTCTTGAAACCCCAGCAGTTCAAAACCCACGAACCGACTGTTCCAGGAATCGACATACTTCTCCGAGATGCCAGCGCCACCAGGAAGCCACGAAAGAATCCCACTGCGGGGAACAATTGTCTCGTGAGGTAGGTAGAGATAAGGCGAATTCCACAAGTCCCCATAATATCTGCCTTGGGCATAAGCCATCGTCACCGGACCTTCGTACAACTCCGCGAGAGAGACGAGCAGTGGGCCGCCCGGTTCGGCATAGTGAGGCAACTCCGGCGCGTCGAGCGGCACAACGAATCGTGCTGTATCGGGGTTCACCTTGGCGAACGAATCACCCCACAGGGCGAGCTTCTTCCCGTCGATGTCCTTTCGAGCGCGGAGCCAGCGGATCACCGTTCGCAGGTCGCGAAGTTGCGAGCCGACAACTGGTTGGCCAAGGATCAAGTTCGTTTGCGAGATTGAAGTGCGCGTACTACCGCGTTCAGCCGACGTTCCGGCCGCAGTTTCGCCCGTTCCGCGTACATCAACCAAACACACCACGACACCCGCTTTCAGGAACCCCTCAATTTCTTTGCCCCGCTCCTTCAGAAACCCGGCCTTCCCGCCCTGAGCCACCATCACGACGACCGGCGCTTTCTCCTTCGCGTTCTTGGGTGTGAGCAGCAAGAAGGGGACGACGATTCCCGACTCCATTTCGAGTGCCAGGCGCTGCAACTTTCCACCGGCAATGTCTTCTCCCTTCCCTTCGATCAACTTCGGGTCGGCGACCGGTTCGATGTTGCCAAGCACCTTCGCCCATTCCTTCCGCCTCAGCGCGAGTTGCTCCTCTGGCTTCAGATTGAGCCAATCCAACGATGCCCTTCGCGTATCGAGGGTCTCTATGCCGAGGACTTCGCCAATCAACTTCGGCTTGAAGTCTTTCTTCGCCTTGTCGGTCCAGCACATCAAGTCTTCCGTCGGGCGGCGTTTGCTGTACTCCGTCGGGATGGGCATTGCAAACCAGTCCTTTAGCGCCGGGTAGATGTCCTTGCGCTGCACCGCGCCGATGTGCGTGCAGTGCGTGTTGTCCGGCCCGCCCGGTCCCTTCACGCTCCCCTTGCCGTGTACAACGCGGAGATTGTCCTTCGCGCCGTAGAAGTCGAAGATCTTTTGCAATCGTGGCCACGCGGGGTCGGTCTTCGCGTCCCAGGCGAACTCGTGAGCGTAGATCACCTTTCGAGGAGCGACCGAACCGACAATCACGAAGTGAGCGAACCCATCGCGAGCGCCGTTTCGCAGCCCGCGAGTGCTTTCCCAGTAGCCATCGCCGAACCATGCGAAGTCGCGATCGGGGTTCTGTAGCACGCTCGATTCCGGCTGCCAGCCTCCGAAGTTAAAGGGCACCACGCACGAGATGCGCGGATCAAGCGCTGCTGTCACGCCCGCCGGGTCGCCTCCACCGGCCACCGCGCCCAACATAATGATGCGGTCTTTATCAATGTTCTTTTGCTTCAAGAGCACATCGATTCCGCGCATCAAGTCCCACACCATCCAGCCCATGAGCGACTCGCCCGCCGCGGAGAGTTGCAGATTCGAGTTGTAGCGGAAGTAGTAATCCTGTCGGCCGACGCGGAACGGCTTGGGATAGTCCTTTTCGGTGCGGAAGTTGTGCTGACGCCGCTCGCCGTGGCCGAGATGATC
>JAKEEV010000237.1 GCA_022616395.1 Planctomycetia bacterium
CGGTTCGACAAAGCCCCGTCGAACCGCCGGCGTCAGCCGGCTGGGTTCTCTTCAGTGCCAGAAACGATTACTGCACCCGAAGTGGTCGGCATTCGCTGGGTGCCGTTGCCTTTGAAGCAAGAACGGCACGCGGCGAATGCCCGCTCCTCTGAATTCTGGATTTGGCAGGCGTTTCCTGAGAGGGCATGATATCCTGTTGAGTGAAACAGTTGGACTGCCGAGCCGGAGTGTTGCGCGTGACACTCCCCCGCCTTGTTGCCATCCCTCCCGTTCTCCACTCACCGGAGAAAGCCCGTGAGCACTTCCTTCAGCGCGAAACAAACGCTGTCGCGTCGCCAGTTACTTCAACTTGGCGGAATCAGCGCGTTACACCTGGGCATTCCCGGTACTGTCGCTGCTCGTGTCGATCCAGGGAAGCTGGGTCACGGAGCCGCGGAGAAGTCGTGCATCTTCATCTTGCTCTGTGGCGGGCCGAGCCATCTCGATACGTGGGATTTGAAGCCGGACGCTCCGGCGGAAATTCGCGGGCCGTACAAGCCGGCCGCGACCACCATTCCCGGCATGCGCATTAGTGAACTTCACACGCAACTGCCCGCGTTGGCGAAGCACTTCGCGCTGATCCGGTCGATGACGCATCCGGGGAACATCAGCAACCACTTTGATGCGATGCACAACTGCCTGGCGGGTCAGCATGGAGCGCCAGCGGATGCTCCCTACATTGGCTCGGTGTTGTCGAAGGTGCGCCCGAGTCAGCGCAACGTGGCTTCTTACGTCTGGCTCATCAAGTGTGTCGGCGATCCGGTCTTCTGCGCTCCGAACATCGGCACGGGTGGCTCGCTCGGCTCTCCTTATGCTCCTCTGTTTGTCGGTTCCGCGGAGAACAATCCCGCCAAGCCGGGCTTCAAGGCTCCCGATTCACTGATCCCGGCGGAATCGCCCGAACGGATGCTCGGTCGCCGAGACTTGCTCGAAAGTCTCAATCGCGGAAAGAGCGAGAGCCAGAACAATCTTGGCTGGGAAGGTGTGCAGAGAAAGGGTTTTGAAATCGCGACTTCACCGGGGCCACGCGAGGCGTTCAACATGGAACGCGAAGCCCCGAAGCTCCGTGACCGCTACGGCCGCAATCCGCTGGGCCAGAACCTGCTCCTGGCGCGCAGACTGGTTGAAGCGGGAGTCGGGTTCGTGACGGTCAACGGCTGGACGGGACCGGCTCCGGGTCAAACCGGCGGCGGGCCTCCGAGTTCAAGCTGGGACATGCACGGAGGAGAGATGGGCATGGGGAACGCATTCGGCAACGGCTCCTACGGCATGGGCTGGTGCCTGCCCGTTCTCGATAACGCTCTTTCTGCGCTAATCACTGATCTGGAAGATCGCGGGCTTTTGGAAAGTACGCTGGTGGTGGTTATCGGTGAGTTTGGTCGAACGCCGCGCATCAATCAGAACGGAGGAGCAACGCCCGGCCGTCAGCACTGGCCGCAATGCTACTCCGCGATCCTGGCCGGAGGAGGAATTCGCGGGGGGGTTGTTTATGGCGCATCCGACAAGATCGGCGCATCGGTGAAGGACAAGCCAGTGCGACCGCAAGACTTGAGCGCTACGATCTTCCACGCTCTGGACGTGCCGTATGAATCGCGTGTCACCAAGGACGGCCTCTCGAAGCCACTGAGTACAGGTCAACCGCTGTTGGATCTCTTGGAGTGAAATGGTTTCGTGGAGTCCCGCCTTCAGGCGGTCTTGCTTCAGCACCGGCTGAAGGCGGGACTCCAACAAAAGACAGCGATCACCACCAATCAACACTTCGTTATCAAACGCCGGTCCCCGCGAACCTGCTTCCATCGGCGCGCGTCTTGGGGGTGAAACCGCTAACTCATCCCTCGCACCCACATTTCCATTTCACGCAACCAAAAGGAGACTATGAGCGAAGACGAACCGTTTCTCCGGGCCATCCTTGTCGAACCCGATGACCGCGTTTCGCGGCTGGTGTACGCGGACTGGCTTGATGAGCGCGCTGATCCGAAAGCGGAGTTCATCAGAATTGAAGCTCGACTCACAGAACTGCCGCCCGATCACGAAGAGTCAGCGGTTCTTCGCCGACGGAGGCGCGAGTTACAGGCACAGTTACCCGCGTGGTGGCTGGCGATTCTCGGAAGCGTCCGCGCGACCCCTTCCGAGCGAGGAAGCGCGGAGATCGAAACGGTTGCTCGGATGCTCGGTCGGCCGGTTCAGTTCGTCGATGACAAGGGGTACACGATCAC
>JAKEEV010001349.1 GCA_022616395.1 Planctomycetia bacterium
AGTCAGAGGTCAGGAGTCAGAAGCGCCTGGGTCTGTGTCTTTACTGACTCCTGACTGCTGATTCCTGACTCCTGAAGCGAAGCGACTGATTCTCCCGCTTCTATCAATTCTCCAGTCACTTCACATTGCCTCTTCCCACGCGCTTCGGGTCTAATCGCGCGCGACTCAGTCGATGTATACGATGCTGGTGAATTGCGCTCGCCGGGCAGGAGGCCACATGTCTGAAGATCCCACGCCGATTCCCGCGAACACTCCTGCTTCCCCTCCAACAGCCCCACGTCGTCGCCGATGGCGTAGGAGGCTCGGTGCGCTCTTCATGCTGCTTCTTCTGGGCGTCTGGTTCACGCCAACTGTCATCGCTAAGACCCGGTTGCGGAATCACTTCGCGCGGGAAGCATTCGCGGAACTGCGCGGATCGGTTGAAGTGGGCGACGCGACCCTCGGCTGGTTCTCGCCGGTTGAATTGCGCGATGTGACGATCAAGGACGAAGCCGGCCGCACGATTCTGAATGTACCGAAAGTCACTTCGCAGAAATCGCTTGTCGCGCTTCTACGCAATCAGGCTGAACCGGGCGAGTTCACACTGGAACGCCCCACGGTGGCGATTGTGTGCGCGAAGAACACCACCAACCTCGAAACCGCCTTCGCGGAATACTTGAAGGAAGAGAAATCGCCCGCTCCGACCCGGACACCGATTTCCGTGCGCATTACTGGCGGCACGCTCACGCTGACCGATGCCGAGACAGGCAAGATCACGAGTCTGGAAGACATCACCGCTTCCGTGAATGTCCCCGCGAGCCGCACCGAACCAGTAACCGCGAAGTTGACGTCCGCGACCGGCTCGCTGGTTGCTGATGTCGTGGTCGGCGAGTCCGGTTCCGCGAAGATCGTTTCCGCTGGGCTTGCTCTTGACACCTTCACCCCACTTCTGAAGCGAATCGATCCTGAATTGAATATCGCAGGCGTGGTCACGACAGACATTCAGGTGACCTGGGGGAAGGACGCTCGCGGGCCGATGTTCGCTCTTGCCGGGAAGGTAAGCGGCAAGCAACTCGCGGTCTCCACGCCGTGGATGAATGGCGACAGGCTCAGCTTCGATTCGGCCGAACTGCCGCTGGATGTGGAACTGGCGGGCAACACGATTCGCGTCCGGAAGTTCGATCTCACCTGCGACGTGGGCACGATCTCCGCCACGGGCGAGTTCAACCCGGACGAACCGCTCGACAAGCTCGCCAGTCGGCCCGGTGTGTCTGTGAACGCGAATGTCGAACTCGCCAAGCTTGTGGCGAAACTCCCGAAGTTGCTTCGTGTGAAGGAGGGCACCGAGCTACGCGAGGGGAAGCTGGAAGTGAAGCTAGTCAGCCATGCGGATGCGGGCGGAGTGGTGTGGGAAGGAAACGTTCACACCTCAGCTCTCAAGGCGATGCGCGACGGCAAGCCGATTGTGTGGGATCAACCGCTGCACGTCGAATTCGCCGGTCGATACACGAGCGGGCAGCTTCCGACATTCGATAAGCTCATCTGCACATCCGACTTCATCGCGGTGAACGCGAAGACGACTCCCGACACGATACAGGCTGCCGCGAATATCTACTTGCACCGCCTTGGCGCACGGCTCGCGGAGTTCGTCGATCTGGGAGGAGTCACGCTCGCCGGCGAAGCCTCCGCGTGGGTCGTTGGTCGCCGCACTGTGGATGGAAGTTTCAAAGCCGATGGCATGGTTGAGTTGAAGAATTTCGCGTTCCGCTCCCGAAGTGGTCGAGGGTTGAAGGAAGCATCTCTCAAGCTTCAACTCTCCGCGACCGGCCTGGCAAAAGATACCGAGTCGGTTCAACTGAAGACGGCAACCGCGGTGCTTTCGGCCGATGGCGACGAACTTCGTCTGTCGTTGGTCGAACCTGTCGCGGATGTGCGAAAGCTCACAAGCGGCAGCGTGGATGTTCGCATCACGGGAGAACTTGCTCGCTGGAAGTCGCGAGTCGGCGCGTTCGTGAAGATCCCGCCTTACGCGATGAGCGGAAAGATTGTCGCGCACGGAAAGGCGAAGTTCGCGGCGGAGCGCATCACGGTAGACCGGCTGACGGTCGGCATTACCGACGCGAAGTTCCGAGGAGCCGGGCTGGACATTGACGAACCGACCATGAACGCGGTGGGCGATTTCACGCTGGTTCGGGCAAGCGGAGTCGCGACGATCACAAACTTCACGCTCAACTCGGTTCCGCTCACTGTGAATGGTGGCACACTCGCCTTCGAGCCACAGCCGAACCGCGATCTTGTGGTGAGCGGCAACGGGCCGTGCATCACCGATCTGAACCGGCTCGGCAAGACAGTGAAGCTCTACACCGAT
>JAKEEV010000238.1 GCA_022616395.1 Planctomycetia bacterium
AGACGGCCCGGCCGATCCCCAGAAGTTCAAGGAGTTCGCCGACGACTGGATGAGGTACATGAAGTCGATCCCGGTGGCGAGTCACGATGTGCCTCTGGTCGTGCCGGAACCGAAGAGTGTGGACACGGTGAACCCGATGACTCCGATCATTCCGATGCCAAAGGGTCCTGTTCGTCCCGGAGGATAACTCCCCCGGACCACACTTCGACGCCGACGAATCGACGTCCTTGACGTTCCGTCGGGCGGCTTTATGATACTCACACCTCCCGCGAAAGCGGGTGGAGCCGAGGTGGCGGAATTGGCAGACGCACCAGATTCAGGTTCTGGCGACCGCAAGGTCGTGGAGGTTCAAGTCCTCTCCTCGGCACTCGAAAGTAGGACAGGCTTCCAGCCTGTCTCTTGAAAGTAGGACAGGCTTCTAGCCTGTCTCTTCTCAGCGGCGAGATGCCGGTCTGAAGAGACAGGCTGGAAGCCTGTCTCTTGAAAGTAGGACAGGCTTCCAGCCTGTCTCTTCTCAGCGGCGAGATGCCGGTCTGAAGAGACAGGCTGGAAGCCTGTCTCTTGAAAGTGGGACAGGCTTCTAGCCTGTCTCTTCTCAGCGGCGAGATGCCGGTCTGAAGAGACAGGCTGGAAGCCTGTCCTACATCGAGACAGGTGTCCAGCCTGTCCTACTTCTTGAGCTTCTGGCTTGCATACTTCAGGCTCTGGCGGACGTTGTCATCCTCGCGCTTCAGTCGCTCGTCTTTGGTCAAGTTACTCACGCGCGGAAGCGGTTGCTTGCCGGCTTTGGCGCGCACGGTTGCGAGCATCGTTGCGAGTCGACGCGCGGGCATCGCTTCGAGAGTGGCCCAGTATTTGGGTGTGAGGCAGGGAATCTTCAGCGGGTCGCGTGTAATCATTTCCAGGTTCAGGCGCGCTTTGGGCTGAATCTTCCGCACGGTCGAAATGATCTTCGGCAGGTCGAGGAAGCCTGCTCCAAGCGGCACTTCCGAGAGCAAGAACCCGTCCGCGTATTCCTCAACGCCCATGTCCTTGATGTGCGTGGTGAAGACAAGCGGAGCGAGAAGTTCGGCCGTCTCTTGCGGGTGTTCGAGTAGCGCGATGTTGTTCCCGGTGTCGAGGGTGATGCCAATGAACGGGCAGTCGAGCTTCTTGATGACCGCGACCAGATCCGGAGCTTGCAAGTCCTTGTGGTTCTCGACGGCCAGACGAATCTCGTGCTTCTCGACGACCGGCCGCGCGAGTGCAAGCGATTCCTTCGCCTTGTCAAAGAACATGCGGAACGCTTCGGCGGTGTTGAAGACTTCATACCGCCGGCCGCTCAGGAACACCGTGCGCAGAACATCGGCCCCGCAGCGCTTCGCGGATTGCACTTCCTTCGCGAATCGCTCAACGTCGCCTTTTTCCTTCGGCAGCGAGATCGATCCTTCCAGGTAGAGCTTGTGCTTCTGCGTGTACTCGGAGAGTTTCGTTGCGAAATCGTCGGCTCGAACGCCGAGCGAGGTCTGCACGCCACCGGCGCCGATTGAGTGACAGTAAGTGAGAAACGCGAGCGGGTCGACGAACTTCCGGGCGCTGTAGGAGTAAATCACCACGCCCATCTGCGTTCGCGGTGGTTCGGGTGCTTCTCCGCGCGCAAGCGCGGCTGTGAGTGTGCTTGCGCTCACGGCGAGTGCTTCGCGTCGAGTGATGTTCATG
>JAKEEV010000239.1 GCA_022616395.1 Planctomycetia bacterium
CGTGGCGAAGATGACAGCATGAACGAGCGTGAAGCGTTCATCGAAGCAATCGCGGCCCACCGGGACGAGGATACTCCGCGCCTGGTCTTCGCCGACTGGCTTCAGGAGAACGGAGAAGAGGACCGAGCCGAGTTCATCCGGCTCGAGTGCGAACTCGCCACCCACCGTCGGGAGTTAGCTTGGCGAAGCCCTCTCCCTGAACACCTCCAAGAGTTGTGGAACCTGTCGCGCGAGTTGTTTGACCTTCGAAGCTCGTTCTGGTTCGAGCCGTTCTTTCGGGCGCTGGGTGCCGAGGAGACTCCGCGAGCGACTCAAACGCGGCGCTGGCCCTCCCGACTGTGGCAACGTCTGACGGGTGAACCACGCGAAGCGGGCTACAATCTCGAACATTTTACTGGCGGTGATGTCCAGCTCGAAGCCTGGGGAAACGGCCCCGTGTCAGGTCTGAGTATCTGGCGCGGGCTGATCGGGTCCCTGGATGTATGCTTTGAATCGCCTTTCCCGATCCACGACCTCGCTGCTGCGTTCCGGTTGGAACCGGTCACCTGTCTCGATATTCGATTGGGGGCGAACCTGGCGCAATGGCAGCGGATGAACTCGCCGTGCCTGTGTCGCGTCAGGAACCTGAGTGTGGATCTGCCAAACACTCACCGCCGGAAGAGTGCGGCGACGTTTGAAGGCGTGACTCACGGCGAGAACTGGTCTGGGCTTCGTGATCTCCACTTGTGGTGTCCCACCTCAGAAAACTCGGCAGTGCCCACTGGGTATGTCGAACAGTTATTGCGCTCTCCGCTGCTCCCGGGGATTCACACTCTGTGGGCCACCATCAACTTCGTTGACCTTCCGCGTCTGACCACAAGCCCAGGAGCCAGAACTCTCCGGGGACTGCGCCTGTGGTGCCGGGCGTCTTCCCCTGAAGCGGGCGAAATCATCGGGAGTGCCGTGTTCCGATCGAACCTGGAGTTGCTCGACCTTTCCGTAAACGAGTTGGGCGACGAGGGCGTGCGCCGGCTCGTGGTTGCCGGCCCGTGGCCGGCGTTGCGGTCCCTCAATTTGGGTGGCAACGGCACCACCGACGCCTGCGTGGAACACCTCTTGCCTCTTATCCCGCAGTTGTCTGAACTGGCATTAGTCTGCAATTCCATCACTGACGATGCAGCGCTGGCACTGGCTGACGCAATCGACCCTGCGAAACTCACTTGGCTGTCTCTGAGCTACAACCCGCTCTCTCCTGAAGTCGCGGACATGCTTCGCGCCCGGTTTGGGTCGCGGTTCCAGTTTCGCACCGAAGCGGAAGACCGCATCGAGTCACAAGAGTCCCCATGACCGCGGATCGCCTCTTACTTCTGCTTCTTCGCCTCAACGCGGGGTTTCTGTTGCTCGCGGCACCGTGCGTGCTGTTACCGTTTTCGTGGATGGATATGGTTCA
>JAKEEV010001350.1 GCA_022616395.1 Planctomycetia bacterium
CTGGCTTTCGCCAGTTTCAGTGCTTTCTCTTGCACGGTGCAATCGGGTTCTCGGCCGTCCCACGTGGGAAACTTCCGGTTGGCGAGTTCCGCCTTCGCGCGAATGACTTCTTCCTCGCGGTCGCGGATGGATCGCTGCCAGCGGTGGAGTTGCTCCTCCAGCCAGTCGAACGCGCGATGCAATTCGAGGTCAACGCCGGCCATCGCCTCGGCGAGTGATTCGCCGTAGGTCGTCAGGTCCGCGTGCCAGTCGATGATCGCCGCGATGGAACGAACGTCTGCTGCCATTGGGAAGTCTCAAATCGGAACTGGAAGCGTCAGCGACAGGGTTTCAGTTTTCATTTCCCGTCGCGACGCTTCCGGCTCTGATTCATCTTTGAGAGAGGTACTCTTCGATCCGCTCGGCCTTGCGGAGCAGAAACGGAATGTGTTCGGCGGAGACTTCCAGAAATCGTTCGAGCACCTGCATGGTGGACTCGAACTCCTGGCGGAAGTGTTCGTGTTCCTGGTCGCGCCAGGTATCGCCGAGTGCAACGAGTTGACCGTGTAAACTCGCGACCGCGGATTGCAACTCCGCGTTGAACCGCTTGAGGTTCGTGGCGAACCGCCTCACTTCGGCCGGATCAACGATTGCTTGTGACATGAAATCCACTCCGTGGGCCGTGAAGACGTGGCTTGGCGCGAACGACTCCTCAATTATACCGCGAGAGTACTGCAAGCGTTGGGGCAAAGAGTGATGGTGTGGCTAATCTTTGGCTTTCACGAACCACAGCTTCGCGGTTGACTCGGTCTTGAAGAACTTCAGCATGTGTTCGCCGACCTTCTTCTGTCCAGCTTGCGATGGGTGGGTGCCGTCTTTGGCGAAGTCGCTTGCTTCGTAGCTCAACCCTTCCGAGTTCTTCGCGGTGCCGTTGGCCCACAAGTACGGACCCCAGGTAAGCCACGCGGACTTCACATTGCCCTTCTTCGGGTCGAAGTTCAGTTCCTTGTCGCCCTTGATCTGTTCTTCGATGAGCCACTTCACCGAGAAGCCCGACTCATACGCATACGGTTCGGGGTTCAGCGCGGTTGTCGCGTAGCCGCCGTAAGTGCGGCTGGAAAGATAAATGATTTTGAGATTCGGGAAGCGGACCTGCATCACCTGGACAATCTGCCTCAGTTCGTCGCGAAGTGTCTGCGCATATTTGGGGAAGCCTTCGCGCGGCCGGGCGTTGGCCTGCTTGATCCACGCGATCTGAACTTGCTCGCGTGTCACGTTCGCGGCCTTCAGCCGTTGATCGACGACTTGCCAGTATTTCGTTCCGCTGGCCTTGTCGTCGGGATCCTTGATTCGCGTGGCGGTCATTCCGCCTTGCGCGCCGTCTACCAGCACGAGGTCGGGGTTCTTCTCCTTGTCGGCATCCGCGATTCGCTTGAAGGTCGAGAACGCTTGCGTGGTGTTACTCATTCCGACCGAGAGCATCACGATTTTGCCATTGGCCGCGGGCTTGCCGTCAGTTCCAAGCGGCCGGATGGCTTTCGCAAGCGTCATCCCCGCCGCGTCGTGTTCCTTCGGGCGTTCGTTCTTTCCGCCGGGGTAGAATCCGCCCTCGAAGCCCTGATACTTCTCCGCGCCGAGTTCGGGGAGTGGCTTGAGCTTGGATGTATCGACCTTCGGCTGTGCCACGACGATGCAAACGGTGAACACAAACACCACGAACGGGCCGAAGGTGCGGAACATGGGAATCTCCTTCGCGCGATGCCCAAGAGTAGAAAACGGCCCGGAGCAGCACGAGAAGACCGGCGATTCGCTTGCCAGGAACAGAACAGTTCGGAGCAATCGCTCACTTTGCCGATTCAGAAGAACC
>JAKEEV010001351.1 GCA_022616395.1 Planctomycetia bacterium
GCCGACTGGGAGAGCTTCTGGGTGAGTGTGACCTTCGCGGTGCCAGAGAAGTAGGTGCCGCTTGCCGAGCGGCACTCAAAGGCAGTCCGCGTCGGCAAAGCGGGCCTACCAAAACAAAGCAACCGGCCCGAATGCTTCTGCATCCGGGCCGGTTTGTCGGTGAATAGGCGGTTTACTACTCATCCTGAGAGTGTGGAAGGCTCACGGTACCGCCGGTTTAAATGGGGGCCATGAAGCCCAGGAACCGCGACACGCGAGGTTGGTCCAGACCGTCGTCACCGGTGACCCGGCGCCGGCGAAAGCGGTGCTGGAACAGCCTTCCTCATGGCGAGTGGTGAGGCAAGCGCTCGGATGACGCAACATCATCCTTGTGCAGAGCACAGAGCTAAACTCAGCGCCTTTCACTGACAGGCGAGTTGTACGCGACCCGATTCCCTCACGCAAGCGGAGTTGCAGATACTTCTGGGTCTTCAAAGTGGTAGAGCGTCTACGCTGAGTGTAGACGCGCTTCTCCTCTGGTGGGCAAGTTCACCGTGGGTACTTGAGGAGAACGCGGTCGAGGCGGTCGTGGATACGGTCTTCCTTTTCGCCGAGCTTCGACAGCACCGGGTGGTTTGCCCACAGATCACGCAGTTCGCGGATTGTCTTCACCTGAGCCGCTGTCAAGTTCGCGAAGGCATCGGGGTTAGAAGTGACGAGAAGCAGGAGTCGGTACGACCGCGATTCGTCCAGATCCAGTTTGTTGGCCCACTCGACCTTCTGCGACAGTTGCTTCCACCAGCCGAGTTCTCCTGCCAGGATCCGCATCAGGTCGTCACGAGCGGGAGCACCGATCTTGGCCATCGTGGAATAGACGCCGAAGATGACCGGATCGCCGATCAAGTCAGTCTTCAAGATCGAGCGCAGCGCGGGAACCGCGCCGGCCTCGCACCACTCCAGACCGGCGAACGCTTCCGGCGAGAAGCCGGGGTATGTCTTCGCGATGCTCGCGAGAATCTTCGCGCGCTGCGCGAGGTTCTTCTCGTTTCGCGCTTTCGCAAGCAGTTCGTGGACGATCTTGTTCACCTTCTCCACGGCCTTCTTGACATCAGCCTCGGTGCCCGCGTGGCTCAGTTCCTGCGGGCCGGGGTTAATCCACTGCTCCAAGCCGAACGCGTGGCCGTCCTCGATCCAGAGGGTCGATACGTTGAAATCACCCATCCAGTTTGCCGGCGCCCAGCTTCCGACCGCCTGCCCGCGGTCGTAGATCGGCATCCCACGAATGAGGAACAGGACAAGCCGCTTGCCGCTCACCTTCTCCGGCACTCCCTCTTTCTTGCCGAATCGCCCAACCTTGCCCGCGAGCGGGATGTGGAACTCCTTCAGCGGCAGTACATCGCCCGGCTTCAGATCTCCGCGCCACGATTCGAGCACCTTGCCGGTGTTGTCCACCACGACGACATGAGTCGCGGCCGTCTCGCAGCGACCGTCCGAGAACGTTGGCGCGATTTCGGCGCGGGCGACACATGGCAACAGAAGCGCGACCGCGAAGGTGAGAGCAAGCCGGTTCATTGCGAATCTCCTGAGAGTAGTAGGCACACGCCGTGTGCCGTTGCCTTTGTGACTTTTCAGAACGGCACCCAGCGAATGCCTACTCCTTTGAACAGCCTACCAAACCCGCGGCGTTCACTGGAAGCGTTCCTTGCGGCTCGTTACAACAGCTTCACTCCTTGTTCGACATCAAGAATGAAGAGGTGCGCTGTGGGGGTTGTGGTTCAGAAGTTCGGCGGCTCAAGTGTCAAGGACGCCGAGCGGATGATGGAAGCCGCTCGCAAGGCCATCCGAGCCAAACACGCCGGCAACAAAGTGATCGTGGTTGTTTCCGCGCAGGGGAGCACCACCGACGACCTCATCGCCAAAGCCGCGGAGATCACCGCTGCTCCTTCCGCACGCGAAATGGACATGCTGCTTGCCACCGGCGAGCAAATCTCGATTGCGCTGACCGCGATGGCCATTCACGAACTCGGCGAACGCGCCGTCAGCTTCACCGGTCCGCAAATCGGTATCGTCACCGACAGCACGCACCGTAAGGCACGCATCAAGAAGATCGACACTCAGAGGCTGACCGAAGCTCTCGACGCGGGGAATATCGTCGTGCTGGCGGGGTTTCAGGGAATGGATGAGCAAGGCGAGATTTCCACCCTCGGCCGCGGAGGAAGCGATACCACCGCCGTTGCAGTGGCCGCCGCGCTGAAGCTCGCGGGTTACGAAGTCGAGTGCGAAATCTACACCGATGTGGATGGCGTGTACACGACCGATCCGCGCATTGTGCCAGACGCGCGCAAGATGGACGCGATCAGTTACGACGAGATGCTGGAGATGGCGAGCATGGGCGCGGGGGTGCTGCACTCGCGCTCCATCGAGTTCGCCAAGAAGTTCGATGTGCCTCTCATGGTGCGGAACGCTCGCTCCGACGCGATGGGAACCTGGATCGTTCCCGAAGAGCCGTGGATGAGCGAAATCCCCGCGTGTGGAGTCGCTCTGGCGGCGGACGAAGCGAGGTTGGTGCTCGAAGGCGTGCCGGACAAGCCCGGCGTGAGCCATCGAGTGTTCGCGGCTCTCGCGGATGCAAACGTAGCCGTTGACATGATCGCGCAGAGCGTTGGCGAAGGCGGAAAGGCAACGATTGGCTTCACCGTGCTGAACACGGAACTCGACAAGACGAAGAAGTTACTCGGCCCGCTTGTGGCGGAACTGGGAGCCATGCTCAACGAAACCGGAAAGGTAAGCAAGGTGTCGGTGGTCGGTGCCGGGATGCGTGCCATGTCCGGAGTCGCCGAGCGCATGTTCCAGGCGCTCGCGGTTGAAGGCGTGAACTTAAAGATGATTACCACCGGCGACATCAAGATCAGCGTGTTGGTGGAAGAGGACGGACTGAGCGAGTCGGGAGTGATCCCAGCGCTTGATGCTCCGCCGGAACCGATCAAGAAAGTCCACTTGGAGAGCAAGAAGGCTGTTCGCGGACGTCGGGCGCTGCGCGCGGTTCACGCTGCCTTCGGACTGGCGAATCCACGCAAGGGTGCCGGCGAGAAAACCGCGAGCAACGGCGAGTTCAAACCGCGCCCCAATCCGCTTGTCGTCGCTGCCGCACGCGACCGCGAAGCCGCCATTGCCCGACTCGAAGGAATGGAAGACGTGATGGTCAGCGGCGTTCACCTGAACATCGAGCAGAGCCGAATCACCATTCACGACTTGCCGGACATTCCCGGCAACTGCTCGAAGGTCTTCAACGCGGTCGCGACAGGCGGAATTCTGGTGGACATGATCGTTCAGAACCAGAGCGGCCCGACGAAGGCGGAACTCTCATTCACCGTTCCTCGCGCAGACCTCACGCGCGCGTTGAAGCGAACGCAAGACGTTGTTCGCGAGATCGACTCGTCGTGCCGCGTGGTGGGCGACGGCGACATCGCGGTTTTATTTGTGCTCGGTGTCGGGATGCGAACACACACCGGCGTTGCCCGCACGATGTTTGGAGCACTTGCAGCCCGCGGAATCAACATCAGCATGATTAACACGAGCGAAGTGTGTGTCGGTGTGGTCGTCGAACGCGCTCGCGGAGACGAAGCCCTGGCTTGCCTGACCGAAGCCTTCAAGCTGGGGTGAAGTCGGGAGAAGGCAGAAGAGTTCACCACAAAGACACGAAGTTTACACAAAGGGCCACAAAGAAAGACAGAAATCAGAGAGTTTCGACAGGATAACAGGACAAGACAGGATTCAGAATCGCGTTCATCCTGTTATCCTGTCAACTCTTCTTCATGGCTTCTTTGTGTGATCTTTTACCCCGCTGCGCGGGACCCCTCTTTGTGACGAAACTCGTCTGGCTACGGCGGCTGTTCGAGGCGCGTTAGCAAGTGTTCGCAGCAGTCCCTGACCCACACGCTGAAGGGGTCATCGGGGTTCTGGAGGGCAAGCCAGGCGCGCATCGCGTCCAGTTCTGGCTTGCCGCCAATCTTGACAATCGCGCTCACCGCGGACCGTTGCAAATCTTGATCGCTCTGATGCAACAGCGGCACCAGAACTGATGCGTCTCGCTCGTCTCCGATCTCCGTTAGTAGCGAGATGACCGCTTCTTTCACCCAGCGGCGGTTGCGTTCCAGCCGCGCGGCCTGAAACTCCGCGTCTTTGCCAACGGGGAAGGGATCGCCCGGCATCAGCGCATCCGTCGCGGTCAGTCGCCGCACAAGGAGGGGAATAAACTGCCTGCGGTCGGTCTTGAGCTTGCTGAGAATCCAGCAAACTCCCTCGATTTCCCCCGCGGTACTCTTCGGATCAGCGAGGACAAGCTCATAGATCGGAAACACGATCTCGCCCATCGCAACCAGATTATCGACATCCGGGACCAGCGCGAGGGCCGCTAGTCCGCAGCGAGGAGAACCGATTTCGTCGAACTTCGCGCGCACCGCCTTCACGTCGCGCAGTTCCGGCTCCAGCGCAGGCGCTGGTTTGCTTTTCGGTGCAGTAGCTTTCGGGCGCACGGCTCGCGGAGCCGGAGCGAGCGCGATTTCCCGCGCGGGAGTTGTTGCTGTTGGGTGTGCTGGCTTCTCGACGACCGCGAGTGCGATTGCGGTGGGTGTTGCCTCGGACGCGACTTGCGGCGGGCGCGCTCCTTCACCCCAGCGCGCAAGAACGCACGCACACACCGCCACGAGCATTCCGAGTGTTCCGCTAAGCCTCATGGTCATTTTCGTAGGACAGGCTGGAAGCCTGTCAATGGAAGACAGGCTGGAAGCCTGTCCTACATCATCCCCACGTGACGAGCTTCCAGCCTGTCAATGGAAGACAGGCTGGAAGCCTGTCCTACATCATCCCCACGTGACGAGGCTCGGTTCAAAGAGGTGCGGCAAGTTAGGATGGTTCGGCAGTACGCGGACGCTGAAGCCGAACTGACCGCTGGAGCGACACGGGACCGTACCGGTGAAGAGCAGACTTCGCTCCCCAGCCACACCATCCGGCATGAGAGGAAGCACACGCGGGTCCGCGATGTCTCCCATCGCGTCGAGTACGCCGTGGCAGAGTTGTACTTCCACATCTTCCGGGCGGAACGGGCCGAGGTGAACGCGCACTTTGACTGGGAAGCTCCCCCCGACGCGCATCAGTTCTCCCGTCGGAGCCTCGACGTTCTCCACTTTCACTTGATGCCAGTCGGCCGAGACACGCTTGCGCCACTCGGCCAGTTCCTTCGCCCCTTGCCAGTGATAGGCGCTCAACTTTGCCGCCCGCCGGTGACTCGGCAGATAACACCGCTCGGTGTACTGTTCCACCATGCGGTTCGTGTTGAACACCGGCACCAGGCTCGCAATCGAGCGCTTCATGCGCCGAATCCACTCGCGCGGAAGTCCGCCCGCATCGCGCTTGTAGAACGCCGGGACGATGTCCTGCTCGATCAGGTCCAGTAGCGCCCGGCTCTCGACTTCATCCTGATACAACAGGTCGCTGTACTCTTCGCCCGCGCCAATCGCCCAGCCGTTGTCGCCGTCATACCCTTCCACCCACCAGCCGTCGAGAATGCTCACGTTCAGCCCACCGTTGCCGCAAATCTTCATTCCGCTTGTGCCGGAAGCCTCCAGCGGGCGCCGGGGATTGTTCAACCACACGTCGATGCCCTGGACCAGGTAGCGCGCTACGTTCATGTCGTAGTCTTCGATGAACACGACTCGTTTGCGAAACTCCGGCTTGCGGGAGTACTGAACAACGCGCTGAATCAGCTCCTTGCCGCCGGAATCCTTCGGGTGTGCCTTGCCGGCAAAGATGAACTGCACCGGACGATCTTTGCTGTTCACGAGCGCGGTTAGCCGTTCGAGGTTGCGGAAGACGAGGTCGCCGCGTTTGTAGGTGGCGAATCTGCGCGCAAAGCCAATGGTCAGTGCGTCGGGATCGAGCACTTCATCGGCCGCATCGACTTCCGAAGGAGGAGATCCTCGGCGCTTGAGCTGCGCCTTCAAGCGTGATCGGGCTAGAGCGACGAGCCGTTCGCGGCTGCGCTCGTGTGTTCGCCACAGTTCGCCATCGGGGATTTGCTCCACGCGCTTCCAGATGGCGAAGTCCGTCGGGCGGGCTTCCCACTGAATGCCCAGATAGCGGTCGTAGAGTTGCGCGACTTCCGGCGAAAGCCAACTCTGCGTGTGAACGCCGTTGGTAATGCTGATGATCGGCACTTCCGCGGGTGGAAGGTGCGGCCAGAGTTCCTTCCACATCCTGCGCGACACGCTGCCGTGCAACTTGCTCACTCCATTGGAGACGTTCGCCAAGCGCAGAGCCAGCACCGTCATGCCGAACGGCTCATGCTCATTTCCGGGATGCTGCCTGCCGAGCGCGGCGAGCGTGTTGCGGTCCACGCCCATCTTCCCCATGTAGTCGCCGAGATATTGCTCGATCATCGGCATGGGAAAAGTGTCGTTGCCCGCGGGGACCGGTGTGTGCGTGGTGAAACAGGTGCCGGCCTTCACCGCTTCGAGCGCGGAAGCGAAATCGAGCTTGTGTTCCTCCATCAGCAAGCGGATGCGCTCCAGTCCGGTGAACGCCGCGTGCCCCTCGTTCATGTGGCAGACGGTTGGCATCTTCTTCAGCGCGCGCAGCGCGCGAATGCCGCCGATGCCCAGGATGATCTCCTGCTGAATGCGCACATGCAGGTCGCCGCCGTAGAGCTGCGAGGAGATGACGCGATCTTCCGGCTTGTTCTGCGGGATGTTCGCATCAAGCAGATAGAGCGGAATTCGCCCGACCTGGATTCGCCAGATGCGCAGCGCGATCTCGTGCCCAAGAAGCGGAGCCGTGACAATGACCGGCTTACCACTGGCGTCCAATTCTGGAATGAGAGGCAGCGTGAAGAAATCGTTTTCAGGATAACGTTCTTGTTGCCAGCCGTCCACGTTGAGGTACTGGCGGAAGTATCCCTCGCGATACATGAGCGTGACGCCCGTCAGCGGAATGCCCAGATCGCTTGCGCTCTTCAAGTGATCGCCGGCCAACACACCCAGACCGCCAGAGTAAACCGGGATGCTCTCGTGGATGCCGAACTCGGCGGAGAAGTACGCCACTCGCGCATCATCGGAGGCAAACGTCTCCTGAAACCACGTCGGTGCCTTCAGGTAGTGATCGAGTGCCCCGGCTACGCGATCCATGTGCGCGAGAAAGCCGTCATCGTGTTCGAGTTGCTCGAACCGCCCCTGCTCGGTCGCGCCCAAGAGCCGGATGGGGCTGTGATCGAGCGCCTCGAAGAGATCGGGGTTCACGCGGCGGAACAGAGCCACGGCGTCGGCGTTCCACGACCACCAGAGGTTGTACGCGAGCGTTTGAAGCGGGTGGAGCCGGTCGGGGAGACAGGGCAAAACGGTATAGGGACGAATGGAACGGCCGGCCATGCAGCATCCTCTGCTGGAAAGCGTCAAAGTAGGAGGCACACTCCGTGTGCCGTTTGTGAAATCCACGGCACACGGATACCTTCTACTACTCTGAAAGAACGGTACACGGAGCGTGCCTACTACTTTATTAGGCCGACCGCGTGTGATTTCAATTCGTTCACCGCGAGCCGTTCATCTAATGCAGGTGGCCTGAGTTGCCTGTTGCTTTTCAACGAGCCGCGACAGTGCCAGTAGTATCAAGTTGGGACAGGGGGCA
>JAKEEV010001352.1 GCA_022616395.1 Planctomycetia bacterium
GGCACGATGAAGTGGAAGCTCGCCGATGGTGGCGGCTACAAGTGGGACGTGAAGATCACCTCCGGCGGTAAACCGATGCTGGAAATCGCCGGCGACCGCACACAGAAGAAGAAGTGATCTGAAGGAATGGGAGCGAGACCAGTGATCCACTTTCTCTTTCCACGGGATTCGGCCGATCCTCATCGCCCTGACGAGATATTCGCCGATCAGTGGGCCGCCCTGACGGAAGCAGGATTCTCCGCGTCGCTGTGTTCGGACGCGACGCTGGCCGGGACAAAGCCGCTTCGCGATGTCCCGGCTGGTTGTCGTGTGGTGTACCGGGGCTGGACGCTCAAGAGAGAGGAGTATGAATCACTCGTCCGAGTCATCGAGCAGTGCGGAGCAACAGCGTTCACGCAGACCAAGGAGTACCTGCTCACTCATCATCTGCCGAACTGGTATCCACTGATCCCCGACCTCACGCCCGAGACGAGAGTGTATCCGGTTGAAGCGGACCTGGTCGCGGAGTTGCAGGGGTTGGGTTGGGGCGCGTACTTCATCAAGGACTACGTCAAATCTCTCAAGACCGCCCGGGGAGCTATCGTGCGTGAACCATCGGAGGTTACATCGTTGATCGCAGAGATGCGCGAGTACCGCGGCGAGATCGAAGGCGGCATCTGCGTCCGCCGATTCGAGGAGTTCGTACCCGCTTCGGAGAAGAGGTATTTCGTTCTGCGCGGGGTGGCGTCCGCGGCGGAAGGGCTGACGGTCCCCAATGTCGTCAAGTTGTGCGCCGAGCGGATACACAGCGACTTCTTTTCAGTCGATGTCGCGCGGCGACAGGATGGAGCGGTTCGAGTCGTTGAAGTGGGTGACGGACAGGTGTCCGATCTGGTGGGCTGGTCAGCGACGGCATTCGCTAAGATGTGGTTGCGCGCGACTGGATAAGGTCACTTCGGATCAGCAGTCCGACCAGAACCTGTTGTCGTAACGAGCATCGGGTTCGGTTAAGATCAACGGCCGATCAGAACCAAACCTCTTCGGAGTCTCTCCCATGCCTGCGACAACTGCACGCGTACTGCGGCGCGATCCAGCGGATGTTACTCCGTGGACCGAAACCTGCGGACAGATTCGCTGTCTCGTCGAGCAGAAGGACGGA
>JAKEEV010000240.1 GCA_022616395.1 Planctomycetia bacterium
CTTCTTCCAGGCGGCCTTGACGGAATCGCGCGCGGCAGTGAAGTCAAGCGGGGCAGCCTGTTCGTCCTTCGTGCGCCAAACCACGTATTGCGGCTTCGCCGGGCCATCAACACTGAACGGGTCGGGAGGCAACGGACGCTCCTCCGGGTAGAACTGAGCAACATACAGACCGACGGTGGGGACACGTTGCTGGCCCTGCATGGTGAACGATTCCATCCAGAAGAATTTGCGACCGAACGGAATGTATTGGCCGCCGTGGTAGGATTTCGCTCGACCAAGCGAGGTCCTCTGCGCGTCCACGAGCACTTTGAGACCGGGGTCTTCTTCCAGCGTCCACTCGTCGCGAGGCATGGGAGGCGAACCGGGTGGTTTGCCAGGTTCGGGACTCGAACCGCCCATCTGAATTCCGCGCTTCGTGACGAAGTCCTTGATGTACTTCTCCAGAGCCGCGACCTGTTCCGGGGTCTTGGGCTTGGTGGGGTCGGAGAGCCTGCGAAGTTCGGTGTGATACTTGAGCGGGTCGGTGATCGCGACGGCCAAAGACGCCTCCACGATCATGTTGGGCTTCTGGAGTTCCTGCATGAACTTGGCCAGGTCTTCCCGCATCAACTCCTTTGCCTTCCGATCAAGGACCGTCTTGATCAGTTCGGGCTTCATGGCTTCGATCGGAAGCGGCTTCGGTTCAACCAGCTTGGAAGCCGCGCTTCCGCCGACAATGGTCGGCATCATGGATGGACCGGGCATCAGGCCCAGCACAAGCGGCATCCCGACATTCACGCGGTCTCGGATTTCGTAAGTGATTGCCGCTCCCATCATCAAGGAGGCAGCGGTTGCCGGATTCCCGATCGGGAACTGTCCGCCCATCGCTCCGGCCGCGGAGGTCATCACGCCCGGTCGATTGATGCTCGAGCTAAGGAGGTTCCAGGGAAGCACTGTCGGGCTGGAATATTCGTTGCGTAACTGTCCCTTGAACTGGAGAAGGTAGCGCTCGTACTCTTCGTTGACCGCCAGTTCCCGCCCAGTGAGTGGCCCGGCTCCACTCAACCACGCTCCACCAACACCCGGAACCGGCACAGTGAGCATGCCGGACGACTTCGCCATTACCTCGCCGATACGCAGATGTTCCTCCGCGAGCTTCTTGTAATACGGCTCCTCACCGGTGGCCGAAATCCAGGCCACCGCGATCTTGCGCGGACGCTTGAAGCCGGGAGTGTCCCTGTTCGGGCGCGGTTCATCGTCCTTGTACTTGCGATAGAGTTCTAGTAGTTCGGCCTCGGTTGGTTCGGCCGTGACTTTCTCGACGAACGCATTCGTCGGCACCGAGATCACCTCGTAGGTGGCCGGGCTGCATTGATCGCGATAGTAGTCGAACAGCTCCCAGGGCGTGACGAACGCCGGAGCACCCAGCCCGCCGTAACCGAACATCGCCTTCTGAGCCGCTCGCACCTTGAACTCGACCGCCAGAGCCTTCAGACACGCATCGTCAGAGAACCCCTGCATGTCTTCCCGCAACCGCGCTCGCACCTGCACGTCCCGAGCGCCGAGGAAGCCGTAGAACTCGTTCTGAACGAGCTTCTTCACGTCCTCTTCGGTGAACTCGATGCCCAGCGCATCGGCCTTCTTCTCCCAGAGCATGAACTCGATCAGATCGCGGTTGGTCTTGTTGGGGGCGTTGGCGAAGTAGTGATCGCCGCCGAGTCGTTGCTGGTAAATGAGCCGGAAGAGAGCCTGCACGGCGCGAGCCGCGGCCTTGTCTTCTTCCCTGGCGTTGGGCGACTCGACGACTTGATTCAACTCCTCGATCATCATCGGCAACTGCTGGATGACGAGCGAGGCAATCTGTGGGTGTTCCAACATCGCCAGGCGTTGCAGGGCATCGTTGATAATCTGTTGCCCCTGCCCTCCAAGCCGCCCTTGCTGGTCGTTGAGATAATCCTGGATCGCCAGTTCGGTGTATCGAGCGGACAGTTCCATGAACCGATTGGCCATCACCCGCTTGAAGCGAACTTTCTCCAGGTCTTTGGTGGTGATGTCATCGCCATCGATCTTGCAAATCTTGTCTCCGCGGTTGCCGCCAAGCCAGCGCGGGAACCAGTCGAAGAAGTCCGCTCCTCCGCTCAAACCACTGGAAAGGACGAACATGAACATGATGAAGACCGTCAGGACCGCGAAGATGGCTTTTTGGTTCCGCCGGAAAATATTGAATGGGTTGTAGGCCATTTGTGTTCCTCACGTTACGGCGGTTGCGCGGGGTTGCTGAAGAGCTGCGGGGGTTGACAGCCGGGATATCACTGTTCTAACTGTGATGGGCGCGGGTTTGCCCGTTACAACCGGTCTCCCAATTGTAGTGATTCTCCCAGTCCGAACAACTGGGAAGGGTCGGGGCCGGTGGGCCAAATGCGAACTCACAACCGATAGCGGTTGAAGTCGAGGAGATCACAACTCACCTGTTCCGCAACCGGAGCGTCGGGACAATGAGGTGTGGATTCAAGTGAAATAACAGGACAAGCAAGAGGCGATTCCTCGCTTCCGAACCAGCGGATTGGAAGAATTGCATCCGACGGGCGCGACCGGCCATCTAATGGATTGATTCCACGCGCCCAATAAGTCCCTGAGGAGTCATCACGAGTGCCAACACGCAAGACGCCAGCATCCACGAAGAAATCGGCTCCGAAGAAATCGGAGCCGAAGAAGTCAGCGGCCAAGAAAGCTGCTGCGCAGGCCAACGGAGCGCCAAGCGATGCCGAGCCAAAGCCAAGCGCCACGAAGAGCAGCGGACGCGGAAACTTCGACCTGATTGTGGTGGAGTCGCCAAGCAAGGCGAAGACCATCAACAAGTATCTCGGCTCGAACTATCGCGTACTCGCCAGCTATGGCCACGTCCGCGACCTCGACACGTCCAAGAAGAAGGGCGACACCGTCTCGGGCATCGACATTCCCGGCGGCTGGAAGCTGCGCTACGTCGTGGATGATGGCAGTAAGGACGAGGCCCGCGGCAAGCGATTCCGGTCGGCGAAGGACATTCTCGCCGAGATCGGGCGCGAGGCCGCGAAGGCCACCAACGTCTATCTCGCCAGCGACCCCGACCGCGAAGGCGAGTCCATTGCCTGGCACATCGCCGACGAGTTGAACCTGCCGGATGCGAAAACCTTCCGCATTCGGTTCAATGAAATCACCAAAAACGCGATCAACACAGCGCTGGCCAGCCCGGACAAGATCAATCGCCTGCGTGTCGATGCCCAGGAAGCGCGCCGGGCGATGGACCGAGTCGTCGGTTTCCCGCTGTCGAATCTTCTAGGGAAGAAGGTCGCGGCTCGGTTGAGCGCTGGACGTGTGCAGTCGGTCGCGGTGAAGCTCATCGTGGACCGCGAACGCGAAATCGAAGCCTTCAAGACGGAAGAATACTGGAAGATCACCGCGCTGCTCGCGAAAGCGGGTTCGGGGATCGTGTGGACCGCGGACCCGGCGAAGTCGAAGATTTTTGCCAAGAAGAAAGAGGCCGCGAAGAAAGTTGAGTGGCACAAGCCCACGGAAGACGACACGCAGGGCGATGACGAGCCGGTTGTTGACACCGAGACGAGCGACGCACCTGCGGAAAATGGCTCCGCCGCTAGCGGCGAAGCGACAGATACTGGCGGCATTCCGACACCACCGACTGGCGCGTTCCTCGCGGGGTTAGTGAAGTGGGATAACGCCGAGCCGAAACTCACCAACGAAGCCGACGCGGACGCGATCGTCGCATCGCTCGCGGGTGTGCAATTCATCGTCACGAAAGTGGAGAAGAAGGACAAGCTCGACCGGCCGCTTCCGCCGTTCATCACGAGCACGCTTCAACAGCAGGCGAACTCCCGTCTGAAGTTCAGCGCCAGCCGCACGATGCAAACGGCTCAGAAGCTCTACGAGGGCGTCGAACTCGAAGGCCAGGGCCAGACCGCGCTCATTACTTATATGCGTACCGACAGCACGCGAGTTTCCACCGACGCGCTCAACGCGGTTCGCGATTACATCAAGAACAACACCGTGTTTCTGGGACCGCGGTATTTGCCGGCGACTCCGAATACTTACAAGTCGGGCAAGAGCGCTCAGGAAGGCCACGAAGCGATTCGCCCGATCGACGTGAACATCACGCCAAAGCAAGCAGAGAAGGCCGGTCTGGGAGGCGATCAACTTCGTCTCTACACGCTGATTTGGCAACGGTTCGTTGCGAGTCAATGCACGCCGGCTGAATTGGAAGTCACCACTTACGAAATCACCGCGGGTCGCGGGCTGTTCCGAGCCAGCGGCCGCGTTATCAAGTTCGCCGGCTACCGCAAGATACTCGCTCCGGTTGGCAAACAAGAGGACGCGGAGCTTCCGAAGGTCGAGGAAAAGGACGTTCTGGACCGGCTCGACCTGTTCGAGACTCAGCACTTCACCCAACCGCCTCCGCGATACAACGAAGGCTCGCTGGTGAAGACACTCGAAAAGGAAGGGATCGGCCGACCAAGCACCTACGCGAGCATCATCAGCACGATTCAGAAACGCGGATACGTCACGCAGGATCGCGGGCGGTTCTACGCGACCGAAATCGGCAAGGTCGTCACGGACCTGTTGGTGAAGCACTTCCCGGAGATCATGGATTTAAAATTCACCAGCGAGTTCGAGGACGAACTCGATCAGATCGAAACAGGGAAGTACAAGTATGAACAGGTCTTGAACGACTTCTGGAAGACGTTCTCCGCCGACCTGAAGAAGGCCGACACGGAGATGGAATCGGCCCGCACGATCACCGACCTGAAGTGTCCGAAGTGCGGTCGGTTGCTCGAAAAGCGTTACGTTGCGAAAACCGGCAGCTACTTCCTCGGCTGCACCGGCTGGAAGGACAAGGAGAAGCCCTGCTCGTACAAGCAGGACACCGAAGGCAAGGAGATCGAAGGCCCGTCCGTCACGGACATCGAGTGCCCCGCGTGCGGGAAGTTCATGGTCCGCAAGACCGGCAAGTACGGCGTGTTCTACACCTGCGAGGGCGCTCCAGGTTGCCCGACCACGATGAACGAAACCGCTGACGGCAAGCGATCAGTCACCACGCTCCCCACCGAGCACACGTGTCCAAGATGCGAGAAGCACAATTTGCTCTTGAAGGAGAGCAAGGCGGGCAAGAAGTACGTGCAGTGCCCGGATACGAAGTGCAAGTTCATCTCCGACTGCGAAGCGGATGGCAAACCGATCAAGCCGCCAGAGACGGGAATCAACTGCGAGAAGTGCGGAGAGCCGATGATTGTGAAGTCCTCGTGGCGCGGGCCGTTTTTGGCCTGCACGGGGTTCCCGAAGTGCCGGGCGACGAAGTCCATCAACGCGGAGCTGCGCGAAAAGCTCAAGGACATCCTTCCGCCACCGCCCGAGAAGAGCGAGAAGAAAGCGTCCGACATCCCGGACGTGGAGATCACCGAAACCTGTCCGGAGTGTGGGGCTCCGATGAAGCTCATGAAGTCGCGTTTCGGTTCCGGCTACTACCTCGCTTGCACGAAGTGGTCGAAGACGAAGTGCAAGGGGAATCGGAAAGTCTCGGCGGAGCTTCAAGCGAAGATCAATACCGCGACAAGCGCTGCAAGCGCGCCTGCGGCTCCAGCATCCGCAAGTTGAGTGTTGCCGGAGCGTTCCTGTTGTCTGGATCCCACTCGCTTGGCACAATGGTGATACATCGCCAAGCGAGTTCGGCACATGACAAGCAACCCTCCCCCACTTCCTGAAAGACCACTGGAGCTAACCCGGCTCCGCGTGCGCAACTTTCGACGCATCGAGCAACTTGATGTCGAATTCCCCGAACAAGTGCGAGTGATCTGCTTCGTTGGCCCGAATGGAAGCGGCAAGTCGTCGTTGCTGTCGATTCTTGCTCGGACGCTGTTCACACTCACCAAGGAATCCGCTCATGATTTGACAGAGGGTTCAGACCAACCATCGGGCACCAATTCATGGCGGCGGAGTCTCCATACAGGAGAGATCAAACACAGTCACGATGCAACTCTGGTACTCACAGATTGGGGGATCTCTGAGAAGCCCGCGACCCACGCCCTTGTGATAAAGCGCTCCCCGGCCGGTGACGAACCTGGTGAGTTGTTTCCCGAGGAACTCGGCAAGAAACACCTGTGGTTTGAGGGAAATAGTGTCTTTCTCGGTAAGTGGATTGCGCGTCCCCCATCCAGTGATGATCCTATTGCCAAAAGCGTATTTCTCATCCGACCAGCAGATCGGTCAGAGCAACCGAACTACGAGGAACCACCTGATCTGATGGTCGCCCCCCTATTGGAAGAACACTGGATTGGAGAGCGCCCTTTTCCCGTTCGAATACGAACTTGGGGTGTGCGGCTCGAACAGTTTCTGCTCCAGATGTTTGTCGAGAAGCATGCACACTCCGAGGGAGGGTTTGCTGCGGACGCATTGCGAATTTGGTCTTCCATTTTCAAAGAGTTAATTGGCGAAGAGTTTAGCTTCAACATCCAGCCGTGGCCTTTCACTCGCGTCGGCCCTCACAGACATCCACAGATGTCCGCACTCTCTGCGGGTGAACTCGACGTTCTCGTAACCGCTGCGGTCATACTTACTCAGGCAGTCGGGTTGGCTGGCAAGCACCGCGAGAAGTCTTTTGTACCTCGCGGGTTCGTGTTCATCGACGAAGTCGATGCTCACTTGCATCCGCAATGGCAGCAGAAGGTGATGCCGATCCTCACCGAGGCGTTTCCGCAAATCACGTTTGTGATTACTACGCACAGTCCGTTCGTTCTGCGCTCGCTGAAGAAGGAAACGAGCCGGGTGATTCGCCTTCCCGATGGCGAGGTGTTCGACACCGAGTTCGCGGCCTGGCAGATCGACGACATTCTTGAGGCGGTGTTCGAGGTGCCCGCACAGTGGGCTCCCGGAATCGGGAAGCAACTCGCTCGGCTCAAGGAGCTGGCACCGGACCCTGCGCGAACATCCGAAGCAATGAGCCTCTACCTGCAACTTCTCTCTCACGACAGCGCCGCGTTACAGGCGGAATGTCGGCGGATCGCGGGGTTGTTCGGAAGCCGCGAGTTCATGGAGGCAATTGCGAAGCAGGAGTTGCTTGACCGCCAGCCGGTCGGCACAGGAGTCAGCGCGAACGGAGACGCCCGCAATGAGAACGGTGAATAGGGGCTTGGTCCCCTGCCCGGCACCGCTCGACCCGACCCAAACCGCCGCAGATGTCACCGCCTACCGTGCCTGTTCATCCACCAGTGGGGTGAAACAGCGCATCTATGGGCACAAGGACGTCGTCAACGCTCTTCACAACATCTTCTTCCGCAAGTGTTCGTTCTGTGAGGCGGACGCAACCACCAGCGGGGAAGTCGAACACTTCATCCCACACCATCCGGACCGAGCAGAACTCGCTTACGATTGGAGCAACCTTCACTGGGCGTGTCGGACGTGCAACCAGCGGA
>JAKEEV010000241.1 GCA_022616395.1 Planctomycetia bacterium
TCCGGTTGAGTTCCTTGAGCATGTCAAGTTCTGCTCGACAGCGGGCGAGTCGGTCGCGGAACGCTTCTCCTCCTCCTTCGGGCATTCGTCGCTCGGCGTCGATCAGTGCGTCTTCGGCCGGGAGCGCCTCCTCGTTGCGCAGAGACTCTTCGCATCGCGTCAACCGCTCGTCGATCACGCTGGCGTTGCGGCTGAGTCGGTCGCGTTCCGCGGAGGCGCGTTTCTCGTCGTCGATCTGCTGCTGGAACGCTTCCGCAGCGCGCTGGGTCTCTCGTTTGTTCTCCCACCACGCAAAGACACCGACGCCGATCAGCAGTAGCCCGACGGTGGTCGCCAGAGCCAGTTGCACGCGCCGCTTCTTGCGTTGCTCAAGTACGCGGGCTTCGGCTTCGCGCCGGGTGTTCGTTTCCTCGATGGCTTTCGCTTCGGCCGCTGCGCGTTCAGTTTCCGCAGTGCGCAAGCGTTCCTCGACCCCAGCGCGATACACCGCCATCGCCTCCGCGACAGCTTTCCCGTCAGCCGGTCGGCGCTCTGGGTCGGGATTGAGACACCGTTTCGCCAGCTCGACCAGTTCGCCATCCGCCTTGCATTCGGCCAGTCGTTTGAAAGCATCCTTCAGTTCTCCGCGAGCCGCGCGTTTGAGAATTTCGCTCGTGGAATTCCCCGTGAAGGGTGGCTTACCGGTGAGGATTTCGCACAGCACAGCGCCCAGCGAGAAGACATCCGCGCGGCAATCCACAACTTCCCCGCGAGCCTGTTCAGGAGCCATGTAAGCCGGTGTACCGAGAATCGAACCGATGTGAGTTTGGTCGGGCCGCGGAGTTGGAGATACCGACACCGTGGGCGCTTGTTCGGCATCGGTGGTTGGATCACTCTCGGTGCGGATGCTGCTATCGGGGGCGCGATTGTCTCTGGCGAGTCCCCAGTCCATCACTTGCACTTCGCCGAAGGCGCCGACCATGACGTTCGCGGGCTTCAAGTCGCGGTGAATCACTTCTTCGGAATGCGCGTAGCCAACTGACTGGCAAAGTTGCTCGAACACCTGCTCGAAGTGCGGCAGGTTGTGTTCGGTCGAGGGTCGATCTTTCAGTTCATCGGAGAGAGTTCGCCCGCGAATCAACTTCATCGCCAGAAACGGCGAGTTGTCGGGGAGCGTGCCAAGTTGGTGAACCGCGGGGATACCGGGATGAGTGAGTCGGGCGGTGATCTTGGCTTCGCGGACGAATCGCCTGGCGAGAATGTCGGAGACCTGACCGGGAATGAGCGTCTTGAGGGCGACTTCGCGGTTGAGTATCAGGTCGCGCGCGGCGAGCACGCGGCCCATTCCTCCGCGCGCGATTTCGCGCTGAACTTCGTAACCGGGAATGACGAGCAAGTCGCCCTGAACGAAGTGCGGATAGACTTCCTGCACGAGGGTGTAGGGCGGGTCTGCTGACTCAGCGGGATCAGCGGGTTTGGTGGAGACTTCGGAAATCGGCACGTGCGAGTGCGTGGAGCGTTCCGCGCGGTCGGGATCGCTGGGAGAAGCGTTGGGCATGAGGCTACTCCGAGTTGGAATTGCCTCATGTTAACGCGCTTCTCCCTGGAAGACGACGGGTTACGGTCCCTTTCCCTCCGGCGCGGGATCAGTTTTGCGAGATGTCCATATTGCTTTGGGTCGAGGCGGGCCGCTTCCAAAAGAGCGGTTCGTGCTCCGTCGAGATCGCCCAACTCCTTCAGTGCCAGTCCGAGAGTCGCGAGTGTTATTTCAGATCTTTTTTCAGATCTCCCGTCGCCGCATCCCAAACCTTGACCCCGCACGCTCCCTCGACCCCATCGCCACCCTCCGAGCCGTAGCCGGTCGCGAGCAGCTTACCATCCGGGGAGTAGGCAAGAGCGTTGACGTGGTTGGGGTGTTCCGGGAGAGTTCGGATAACAGCGACTTTCTTGGGATCGAGTATCGACACCGTCTTTGCCACCACCGCAGCGACTTGGGTTCCATCAGGCGAGAAAGTAACTGCGTGGACGTGTTTCCAGCCCTTGTCCTCTCCCTTGAGTTGGATCGTGGCTTCGATCTTCTTGAGATCCGCTGAGATGAAGAGGAGCTTCCCGGAGTCGCACCCAACAGCCAAGCGCCCGTCGGGTGCATGTGCGAGGGAGCGCGGCTTCTCCTCACCGAGGTTCAAACTCGCACTGAGTTTGCCTGTCTGGGAGACACGCAACTGCACTTCGTATCGCCAGATGGGCAGAACTCCCGGCCGCCCCTCCTTCACAACGATACTCGCGCAGAGGGCGAGAACCTTCCCGTCCGACGAAAATGCGACAGACGACTCGCTCCCGACACCTTCGAGCGTGTACTTCTTCTCTCCTGTCTTGAAGTCAACGGCATAA
>JAKEEV010000242.1 GCA_022616395.1 Planctomycetia bacterium
ACCGCGCTCAAGGTGGCGAGCGTAATGACCACCTCAAGCAGCAGCAGCCACCCGGTGATGTCTTGCCAGAATGTGGAGACGAATTGAGTGAAGGACATGGTTTCAGTATAGCGGCACTCTCCACGGACTGCGGCTTCACTTCGTGTGATGATCGAATAGAGTTGTTGTGCGCACAGCACCCGACGAGGAACTCCCGTGAAGCGCATCATCTTCGATCACTGCGGCCCGCCGACGGAAGTCTTGCGGCTTCAAGATGACGTGCCCGCTCCTCAACCAGGTCGAGGAGAGGTGCTGGTGCGAATGCTCGCCAGCCCCATCAATCCGTCCGACCTCATGTACATCGCGGGCAAGTACGGACTGAAGCCCGCGTTCCCCGCGACTCCCGGTTTCGAGGGTGCGGGGATCGTGGAAGCAACCGGCGGCGGGTTACTCGGCTGGTTGCGGAAAGGAAAGCGAGTCGCGGTGATCAGTGACCGCAATGGAACGTGGGCCGAATACACCGTAACGAAAGCGCGACAAGTGATTCCGGTGCCGGACGACATCAGCGACGAACAGGCCGCCACGTTCTTCGTGAACCCCGCAACGGTCGTCGTGATGATTCACGATGTGTTGAAGATCACGCGCGGCGCTTGGCTACTCCAATCGGCTGCTGGGGGTGAGTTGGGGAAGATGGTGATTCGCCTCGGGTTCAAGTCCGCCTTCCGCACGATTAATGTTGTGCGTCGGCGCGAGCAGGTGGACGAACTGAAGAAGCTCGGTGCGGATCATGTCATCGTGGAATCGGATGGGCCGATCCCGGAGCAAGTGAGGAAGCTCGTTCCCGAAGGCGTGCGATACGCAATCGACCCTGTCGGAGGCGAAGTCGGCGCGCAGGTAATCGCTTCGCTTGCGCAGGGCGGGCGCTGTCTTCTGTACGGCTCGCTTACAGACGACCCCGTGTGGGTTCACCCGCGGTTAGCCATCGGGAACGATCTTCGCATTGAAGGCTTCTGGCTGGGCGCGTGGGCGAGGAAGCAATCTGCGCTCACGATGCTCAAACTCTTCCGCCGCGTGCGCTCACTGATGCGCGAAGGAGTGCTTCAAACTCAGTTCTCCGCGACGTACCCGCTCGAAGACGTGAAGAAGGCCGTCGAACACGCAGCTGCACCCGGCAAGGGCGGAAAGGTGCTGCTGAAGATCGGAGTGAAGTGAATCGGTTTTTTCGTGAACCTTCCCTTCCCTGCTCTGTCCATTCATTCAAACGCCGCGGGCGAATCGCACCCCACGCGACGAGCCTACAAACACTTTCCTTGAGGAGGGAGTTGATGCGGGTTCGAATCCCGCCCCCATGCCTTCGATGCATGGGGTAGCCCAATGGTGAGGCGCTCGTGTAACCAAAGCTTGCCGAACTTGTGCGATTCGCCCGCGGCGTTTTTTTGCTATGATACTTGACGGTCCGTACCCCATAGCGAAGGCTTACAAACGTGATGGTCGTCGTCCGCGCAAAAGCGCGGGCGAGTTCGCGCAGCAAGCCTCCCGAACTTGTACGGGCCACTTTTCTCGAACAACCGGAGCCAGCCCGTACCCGACTCCAAACGGCGTACACACTTTTCGGTCTTTTAAACCGATAACCCGTAGGGGTTCGTGGGTTCAAATCTCACCTTCACTGCTAACACGGTGAAGTGGCCGAGTGGTCGAAGGCAGTCTTCCGCAAGGAAGGCAAAGTGTCTCGCAAGGGACTCGCCGGTGGGACTTGTACGGGTGGATCTTTTCACGGCCGCTTCGGGCGGCCGTTTCCTTTGGTGCTGGCAGTTTGAGGAGGGCACTCGAATGACGATGACGAAGAGCGAAGTTGACCTGCGGCTGTCGATGCTCAACAGCCTCCTCACTTGCCCACACCGAAAGCTGGGTCTGGTTCACCCGCTGCACGCGGAACTCGTGAAGCAGGACCCGCGCTTCTACGTCCGGCTCGCGGCGTGGTACACCGACCACGGAGACGTGCGCGACCACAAGGAAATGTTCGTCGTCACGCTCGCTCTCTCCGACTTCCCGGGTCACCGCGATGTTGGCTTGGCGATGCTCCGCGATCTTCCTCCGTATCAGGTTGGCCGAGTCGTGGATTTCATCCACGGTCGGAAGGAAGACGTTTCCATCGCGGTGGACAAGAAGCCGGACGATGTGCCGGCGGAAGCGTTCAAGCCGAAGGTTGACCGCAAGGCATCCAAGAACAAGAAGCCGGGCAAGCCGAAGCAGGCCGAGGGTGGCACTGTCACTCTAACCGACGAGTTCGGGCTGTTCCGTAACCTTCCGCGGTCGCTCAAGACGGAAGTCACGCGCTATCTGCGCGAGCGCGAGGCGGACCCCGACTGGTTTGATTCGACCGCGATCACCGCGCGCAAGACGCTCAAGCGGCTCTACGCGCTGCTTCATGTCAAGCCCGGGGCGCGCGCTCAGGCGGTTCTGTTCGACGAGGAGCCACCGGCCGGCTCGAAGCTCGCGGGTCTGAAGGAACTGGCGAAGGCCGAATCTCCTGACGAGCAGGCGCGGCTCATCACGCTTCACGATGTGCCGTTCCGCGTCGCGATCGGGTTGGTGAAGCAGGTCACGCCAAAGGTTCTTGCAGCGCTCGTGGGCCGGATGTCGGCTCAGGAAGTGATTAACAGCCTCGACATGCTTCGCAAGCGCGGAGCGTTCGATGACGCGGGCGTGAAGGCGCTCATTGAGCAGAAGCTCGAATCCGCGAAGACGGCAACTCGAGTCAGCGCGTTCAAGGCCGAGCGCGCGCTGGAGTCGGTGCCGGTTTCGGCAGAGGTGAAGGCAAAGCTCGAAGCGGTCGCGGACGCTCAGGTGAAGGCACGCGGGCGGATCGCGCGGCCGACGGCACTTCTGATCGATAAGTCCGGCTCGATGAGCCAGGCTATCGAACTCGGCAAGCGGCTCGGTTCGCTGCTCGCGGCAGTCGCGGACAAGGAACTGTTCGTGTACGCCTTCGACTCGATTGCTTACCCAATCGAAGCAACCGGGCCGGAACTGGCTGCGTGGGAGCGAGCGCTTACGGGCATCTCGGCCGGGGGGAACACCTCGGTGGGTGTCGGCGTCGAGCAACTGCGCCGCAAGAAGCAGTATGTCGAGCAGATCGTCATCGTCACGGATGAAGGCGAGAACGCCGAGCCGAAGTTCGTGCCAACGCTTCAGAAGTACCGCGCGGAACTGACGGTGGACCCGGCGGTTTGCTTCGTCAAGGTGAGCGGCTCGACCACTCAGCTTGAAGACGAGTGCAAGCAGGCGGGCATCACGGCCGACGCGTACCTGTTCAACGGCGACTACTACTCGTTGCCGAACCTGGTGCCCCTGCTCGCCCGGCCGAGCAAGCTGGAACTGCTCCAGGAAATCTTGGAGTACCCGCTCCCGGCCCGACAGGTGTCGTGACCACTTCGTGAGCGTCGAGACGTCGAATGCCATTGTCCGGCGAGC
>JAKEEV010001353.1 GCA_022616395.1 Planctomycetia bacterium
CAAGATGCCTGTCCTACGAAGAGACAGGCAAGATGCCTGTCCTACGAAGAGACAGGCAAGATGCCTGTCCTACGAAGAGACAGGCAAGATGCCTGTCCTACTTGGTAAGACCCAGGAAGCGTTCGCGAAGGCGTTCGAGCGCTTCGCACGCGGCAAGCGCGGTGTCGGGGTCAGCGCTTTCGGTGGCGGTTTCCAGTTCCGGCCAGAGCCAGGTCAGTTCTTCGGAAGCAATCGTCATCGCGGTTGACTGGCGAATGCTTGCTTCTTCGCTGGCAAGACCGGCGGCCACTTCCGCAAGCGCTGTTCGTTCCCCGAGTCGAGCCAGAGCCGCAACCGCAAAGCGACGCAATTCCGCGTTCGGGTCAGTCCGTGTTACACGCAGACATCTCACCACAGCATCCGGGTCGAACGGAGGCCACCAGCCGAGTGAGCTGATTGCCGCGCGTCGGAGGGTGAGTTCCTCAGCGTGCGCTGCATGAAGTAGCGCCCACTCGGCTTCGTTGCAGGCGTGCCCGCGAAGCGCACAGAGCAGCGCGACAGCGCGGGGATGATTCTTCGCTTTGCGGGCCAGTCTACTCGCCTGACTTGCAAACACCGGACCGACCACCAGCGAAGCCGACCACTGAAGCGCGCGGATCGCTTCGCTCCACCACGGCAATCGGTGATCGGGCAAGTGCGGGAACAGGCGAGTGACATCCGCGCGCAGTTCGACCAGACATCGTAGTGAGACAGCTTGTTCCCGCGTGTCGGCCATCGGGAAGCGAGCCAGAAGCCGCGCGCCAGCTCCCGCGAGCCACTCCAGACGCCGATCGGCGGTCGCCCAGAGCCGCATCGCCTGCCGTTCAGCGAGGGGTCGTACTTCGGGTGAAAGAAAACGCGACCAGTGGCCGAGCCGACGAAAGATGCGTTCGGCTTCGATCACTGCCAGTGTCAACCACGGATCAGCAATCCGCTCTACCGCTTCAGCGACAGAGGCCAGAGTGTCTCCCAGCCCGGCACGCGCGAGCGTACTGGGGTCGAGGACACCATCACGACCAGCGCAAGCGGCGGCGACCAGTACCCGAAGCGCCATGCGGCCGATTGTCGAAGTGGGTTGTTGAAGCGCGGAGGGGAAGTTGGGGAATGCGATGACTTCAGCCGCGAGCATCGCGCCTTGTGGCAACTCGATAGCGCGATCAGCGCACTGCAACACCGCCGGCAAGGCTTCCGCGCGGTTGAGTCGACGCAATCCGGCCACGATGTCTACCCAGTACCATGATTGCTCGACCGGATCGCCCGTGAGCGCACGATTCAACTGACGTTCCAGAACTTGCGCCGCGACGGGTGTTGCGAGTTCGG
>JAKEEV010001354.1 GCA_022616395.1 Planctomycetia bacterium
TAAAGGCCACCCCCTGGCTTTATCAAACCCCATGATTTCAAGGAGTTGGGGGCCATAACGGCCGCTTCTTTGCACCGCAAAGTGAGAAAACCCCACAAATCATGGGAAAAACACCAAGAGGCCAAAAGCAGGGGGTGGCGGGGGGAGGGGCGCTTCAAACCCGGAAACGAGAACTGCCGACCTGAGCCGACTCCCCTTGATACTCCTGACAAGCGAGCGGCTCGTTTTCAGACTGACGCATCAACGCTCAGAAACCGTCGGGCTGACGCCTCGACGCTCTCAAAGACGAAAACAATGCACGGCACGGATCGCCAACATTCAGAGCAACTCTTTCACGACCGGCAGGCGGCTGGTCGTGCGGAGAGCTTCGACACCGGAGCTTGCACGCTGCGGTTCGACACCGATAGCTTCCTCGATCACGAGACGTGGATGCGGCCCGCGTTTGAACTGCTCGGCGAACTGCGAGGCAAGCGCGCTCTCGATTACGGCTGCGGACACGCAATGGCAGCCGTCACGATGGCCCGCGCGGGTGCGAACGTGACCGCGTTCGACCTCTCGCCCGGCTATGTGAACGAAGCCCGCCAGCGCGCAAGCGCCAACGGCGTGAACGTCGAATGTGTCGTGGCGAGTGGAGAGGAGTTGCCATTCGCGGATGCGAGTTTCGATTGCGTGTGGGGCAACGCGATCCTTCATCATCTTGATTTGACGAAAGCCGCACGCGAACTCAAGCGCATCCTCGCGCCCGGCGGAGTCGCGGTGTTCTGCGAACCGTGGGGTGGAAACCCGTTGCTCGGTTTCGCGCGCCGATGGTTGCCCTATTCAGACAAGGAGCGCACACCGGACGAACTTCCCCTCACGCGACGCGACCTCTTCCCGCTCCGCGCGATCTTCCCTTCAGTTGAAGTGCGCGGATTTCAGCTCCTCGGTATGGTTCGGCGCGTGTGGAAGTCTCCGCGTGTGTTGAAGCGTCTCGACTCAGCCGATGCGTGGTTACTTCGCCGATTTCCCGCGCTGAAAAACTGGTGTCGGTATATGGTGATTGTGCTTCGGACGGGGTAAACTGTCTGGGTTGTGCGGATCGTGCCGCATGAATTCCTCGAATGTGAGTTGAAGCCCGCTCCCTTGCGGTCGCGGCTCGTAAAACGCTTCAACAACCGCGAAACGAGCCGCGACCGCAAGGGAGCGGGTGCCTGCTTCACGAATGGATGCCCCACCACCAACACCGAATCCACCCACTCCGCCTTCCTCTTCCGGGAGGGAAGTTGGGTTGGTTTTGCCAACAACCACTCGCGGAGCGCAGATTGCGCTGGGCGTGTTCCTCGCGGTGTTGGTCGGGCTATTGGCGTTTCGTGGATATGGCAACCGGCTCGGAGCGCGGCCCACCGAACCGGTCGCGGTCGATCTTGTCGATCTGAATACCGCCGATGTCGCGGAACTGGCTCAGGTGCCGGGTGTCGGGCCAAAGCTGGCCGAGGCAATCGACGATCACCGCCGCGTGAAGGGGCCGTTCAAGTCGGTCGATGAACTCAACGATGTGCGCGGAGTCGGCCCGATCACCTTCGAGAAAATTCGCCAACACTTCCGCGTCAGTTCTCCACCACCTGCGCCCGCTCTGGAACCAGCACCAACTTCACCATCTCCAATCCCGCCACCCGCGCCCGCTGTTTCACGCCCGAAATCTGGAGGAGGGATCAAGAAGATTCAGCCGGGCGACCCGCCGATCAACGTGAACACCGCGAGCGTGGAGGAACTCCAGCGCCTGCCGAATGTCGGCCCGATCACGGCTCAGAACATCATCGCGGCCCGCGCCAGCGGACCATTCCACAGCGTCGAGGAGTTGGACACACGAGTCAGTGGAATCGGCCCGAAGAAGCTCGACAAGATGCGGCCGTTTGTTGTGCTGAAGTAGGACAGGCATCTTGCCTGTCATTGCTTCTGACAGGCTGGAAGCCTGTCCTACTTCAGAACTTCCTCCTGCTTCTTCTTGCGTTCTGCGATTTCGTCCGCGAAGAGTTCGCGCACTTTCTTGCGCGCGAAGAAGTCCACGATCCACGGCGCGAAGCGGTTCACGAGCACAAGTAACTTCCCCTTGAAGGTAAGCGTCACATCAAGCTTTCCGCGTTCGAGCGCGCGAAGTGTTGCGGTCGCGACTTCCTCGCTCGTCATGCCGCGGAGGTGATCGAGCTGTATCTTCGCCTTCTGCTCCAACATGTTCTTCGAGAAATTCGTCTGAGTCAGTCCGGGTGAGACAACAATCACATCAATGCCGTCCTTCGCCAGTTCCGCGCGAATCGCTTCGCTGAAACCCATCACCGCGAACTTACTCGACGAGTAGAGCGACCGAGCCGGCAGCGCGCGCTTGCCGACCACCGACGAGATGTTCACGATGGCCGGCGTGGTCCCTTGCTTGAGCAGTGGAAGGAACACGCGGGTTGTTTCCGTCAGTCCGAAAAAGTTCGTCTCGAAGATTTTTCGCAGCACATCGGGTTCCGAGTCCATGAAGTGCCCCGTCGCTCCGATGCCCGCGTTATTGATGAGCACATCCAGCCCGCCGAAGTGTCGGGTCGCGGCCTCCACCATCGCTTGCCGGTCTTCGGGCTTGGTCACATCGGCCGCGACTGTCTCGATTGTTCCGCCACTTGCACGCACTTCGGCCGCGAGTTCATCGAGCAGTTGTTGTGAGCGTGCAGCGGCCAGAACACGGCTTCCGCGCTTGGCCGCTTCGACAACCAGAGCACGACCGATGCCCTGTGATGCCCCCGTTACGAGTATCCGCAACCCACCGAGTTTCCGCCGAGCCATGACTAGCCCTCCACGAGCGAACAATAGTGTTGTACTGCGTGCGCGGGCCGTGTTCGATCCTCTTGGCTAACATGAACTGGGTAAATTCGAGGGTCTGAAATGGCTGTAACGATTTTCGTGAACGCAACGCTCGTCCTACCAGACCGGTTGCTCCAGTGCGGCTCACTGACGGCCGTGGACGGCCGAATCACGCGCGCGAATCAGGCAAAGTTCTACTCAACGCCCGAGGGCGCGATTAACCTCGGCGGTGCTTACCTCGCGCCGGGGTTTGTGGACTTGCACGTTCATGGCGGCGACGGGGCGGATTTCATGGACGGCACACCGGAAGCTTTCCGCACCGTCTGCCGCTGTCACGTTCGCCACGGCACCACGAGCCTGACACCAACGAGTACCGTTGCGCGCAGCGATCAATACGACCGGTTCCTGGCTCTGTGCGGCGAACTCTATGGCGATGTTCCCGGCGGATCACGCATCGTCGGCTGCCACTTCTATGGGCCGTACTTCGCGCGACCCGCGCGCGGATGCCACCCGGATCAAGAGTTTCTTACACCCGCACCTGAGAACGCGGAACGCTTCTTCTCACTGGCGGAGAAAATGCCGCTTGTGGTGACGGTCGCGCCGGAGATCGAACGCGCGGAGTGGCTGGTGCGAACTTACTCCGCGCGCGGGGTTCGCTTCAACGCCGGGCACAGTCACGCGACATTCCCGCAAGTGGAATCGGCGGTGTTGTGGGGCGTCAGGCACGTCGATCACCTCTTCTGCGCGATGTCCGACCGCGCGCGATTGCGCCAAACGCAAATGTTCCCCATGCGCGGAGGGGTTCTGGAAGCGACACTCTACCTCGACGAACTCACCACCGAAGTCATCGCCGATGGGAAGCATCTTGCGCCGGAGTTGTTGCGGCTGGCGTACAAGATGAAGGGACCAGATCGGCTCGCGCTTGTCACCGATTCGATGCGAGCAGTGGACTTGCCCGACGGTGAATACTGGTTCGGTGCCGAAGGGACAGGCGAACGGGTGCGGAAACTGAACGGCGTCGGTGTGACGCTCGATGGAACCGCACTCGCCTCCGGAGCGATGGGAATGGACCACTGTGTACGCACGATGCACGCGGCCGGCGTGCCGATCCCAGAGGCGGTGCGCATGGCATCATTGACTCCGGCCCGCATTCTGGGCATCGATGCGGACGTTGGGAGCATTGAAGTCGGCAAGCGCGCGGACTTCGTGGTACTCGATGGCGCCTTGAACGTGAAGAGCGTTTATGTGAGTGGCGAGCAAGTGGTGTGAAACGAGAACGCCCACGAGCTGTTGCTCGTGGGCGTTCGTGGGTTGCTTCTGTCACTCGGAGATATTCCGCAGGAAGTCATCGTAAGCCTTCTTGGCCTTGAACTCATCGGTCATGAGTTTCTTCTGCTTGGTGGTCAGGGCGTCGATCTCCTTTTCCTGATCGGAGAGTTTCTTGAGGTA
>JAKEEV010001355.1 GCA_022616395.1 Planctomycetia bacterium
CGCACGGCTTCGCCTTCCAGGCGCAAGCGATTCATGCGCGAGAAGAGTTTGTTGTCGGGGTCGATCATCGCAGCGTCCTTGCTGACCCGCGTGGACTGCTGGTAAGTCTCCGAGAGCAGCATGAGGCGATGAATGCGCCTCAGAGTCCAGGGTTGTTCCTCACCAGCCGGCTCACGCCGGCCGTTCGCCCAGGTCGGCTCGACCAACTCGCACGCGAGCCAGTCGAGCAATTCCGGGTGAGTCGGGTCTTGCCCCCGAATGCCGAAATCGCTTGTTGTGCGAACGATCCCGCGGCCGAAGTGATGTTGCCAGAGCCGGTTCACGATTACGCGCGCCGTCAGTGGGTTACCTGAACTCGCAATCCACTTCGCGAGCGCAAGTCGGCGGCCGGTGCTATTGGGAAGTTCCTTGATCGTCGCCGCGACCGGCTTTTGATTCGGCAGAAGGACCGTGGGGAAACCCGGTTGCACTTCAACGCCCTTGCTTCCGAGTTCGCCGCGTTCGAGCAGGAAGGTTTTCGGAGGCGGGCCGGGCTTATCTGTGAGTCCCATCGCGACCGGAGGCGCGGGCGGCTTCTTCTTGTCGAACGCTTTGAGCTTGTTCTTCAGTTCATCCACCTTTGTCTTCTCGTCAGGCGTCAGAGCCTTGGTGATTTCGGCATCGGTCACGCGCACCTTCGCTTCCGTCTCCGCGACGAGTTCGAGTTGCCCGCCGTCGCGCTTCTCTGGCGGCGTGCGGTGTGCGGCCTGTGCATTCGGTGTGAGCTTGGCGAGCTTCGCCTCGAATAGCTTCTTTCGGTGAGGCTCCTCGATTGCCAGGATTGCCTCACGCAACTCCTTCGTCAGTTCCAGATACTGCTTCAGCGCCGCGGTGTGAGTCTTCGCTTGCTCAGGTGTGGCAACGGACAGATCGCGACGGAACGCGGCCGGAACAAAGAACGCTTGCAGGCGGAAGTAATCCGTCTGCGGGATCGGTTCAAACTTGTGGTCATGGCAGCGCGCGCACGTCAGCGTGAGGCCGAGGAACGCGAGCGCTGCGGTATCGGTCATGTCGTTGAGCGTGTTCAACCGCCGCTGAGGTTGGTCGGCGGAATCCGTCATGTCCGGGCCGAGCAAGTTGAAGCCGGTCGCGATGAGTGCATCCGGGTTATCGGGGTACGCTTCGTCGCCCGCGATCTGTTCAATCACGAAGCGGTTATAAGGCTTGTCGTCGTTGAATGCGCGAATGACGTAATCGCGGTAGCGCCACGCATCGGGGCGCGGTTCATCAAACTCGTAGCCGTTGGTGTCGGCATAGCGTGCCAGGTCGAGCCAGTGTCGGCCCCAGCGCTCGCCGTATCGCGGGGACGCGAGCAGCCGATCAACCACTTTCGCCCACGCATCAGGAGCCTTGTCGTTGACGAACGCTTCCACTTCTTCAGGTGTTGGCGGAAGGCCGTGCAAGTCAAACGTGACGCGTCGAATGAGTTGCTCGCGAGTCGCTGGTGGCGCGAGTGATAGCTTCGCCGAGTCTAACTTCGCGCGAATGAACGCATCGATAGGGTTGGCGGGTTGCTCGCCCGCGACAACCGGCACCTTCGGCCGCTCAGGCTTCTTCCACGCCCAGTGATTCTCCGGCTCGTCTTGAGCGCGCAGAGGCGCGACGAAGACAATCGCGGCGAGCAGGATCAGCAAGCGGTATGTGTGTCGCATCGCGTGTGCGCATGGGAAAGGATCGGCGTA
>JAKEEV010000243.1 GCA_022616395.1 Planctomycetia bacterium
GGCTCTGGAGAAGGGGCGGGGGGCGGCGGGGCCTGGTCCGCCCACCACGCGAGACCATAGTTGGTCGTGGTCACGCTCCGCTGGACGACGACCAGGTCGTAGTCTTTGTTGTCCTTGGGCAGTTGCAGGAAGAAGTGTTCCACGTTGTACTGGGCGCTGTTGGAAGCCCAGATCGCGTTTGCCAGAGCCTGCCGCGTGGGACGATATACAAGTCGAGATTCGCCAACTGTTGGGCCGTGAGCGTGTCACCGTCGTCATACTTCCCGTTGTTGTTCACATCCGTCGTCAGCGTGACGTTCCGGTCCCAAGTAAGGGTCGCAGAGAGATAGCCTCCTCCCTTGAGGGTGGGCAACTTGTATCGCTTTTCCGTCGGGGCTGCGCCGGCGGCCAGTGTGATCGAGTTGTAATCCCAGCCGATGCGTCCGGTAGTGTCGTTACCTGGAGCGAACTGCTTCCCCTTGAGTTGCTCCAGCGCCCGGCTCGCGTTCAGGAAGCCAGCACCCATTTGGAGGTCGAGCGGGAGAACTTGGCGCGCCTGGTTTGCGGGGTCGGTCGTGTTGTATTCATTGTTCTTCGGGATGTCTGCGGCGGGCGAATCGAGCCACGTCGATTTCAGATCTTTCATACGCACCGTGCGACTCATACCCTTCCCGGCCGAGTCCGGGAGTAAGTCGCGAACCTTGTCCGCCGAGTTGATCAGCACCGCCTTCATCACCTCCTCTTGCTTGTAGTCGTTTCCGGCGATGTTGGAGGCCGGTTTCCGCGCGTACTCCTGAAGCAGCGCAACGGTTCCGGTCGCGAGCGGCGCTGCGAAGCTATCGCCGCTCGTTTTTTTGTCGTCAGCGGGTGCGCCGGTGTTTGACACATTGGGGAGCGAAAACGGACTTGGAGCGATGAGGTGGGTAAGGACGCGTCGGGTCGCCTCTGGACCCTCTGACACGGGGTACTTCGTGCGGCCGACCGCCGACCAGTAGGCCGTCTCCGCGCCGATAGGCTCTTTATCAAGTCCGAGCATAATGTCGGCTTCGGCGACGGTGAGAACGTTATATGCGTCGCCCGGGAGCACGTTTTCTATGTCGTTGGGCCCAGAACGAACGACGAGCGTGTCGTGTTTCGCGGCGACGTAATCCGTCCCCTTCGTCATGGTCGAGGAACCGTCCAATTTACCGAACGGCAACCCCGTTGATGCGTTGATCGCAACGATGTCGTCGCCGTTCTTGGCAGCGATAATCTGGAGCACCTCCGTGAACTGCTCTTCGGTGTAACCCTTTTTGGCCGTCGTCAGTTGGAGGGCTGAACTGTACAACTTCGCGTCTGGGGCGACACCGACCGCGTTTTCCGGGTTCTTCCTGATGATGACACCAGCAACCATCGTTGCGTGGGGTTCCATCGTGCCGGTCGGGTGCGGCAGGGGTTTCTCGCCGTTCCAGTTCGATGAGCGCGGGCCGGAACTGCTGGGAGTTGGCTCGCGTTTGCCGGCCGCTTCGAGTGAGTAGGCGAAGCGCGGAACTCCTCAGCACGTCGTAGAGGGTCATCGGTGTCTCCTCAAGGGTGGAACGGATTCGTCGGACTCTTACACAACCACATATCGGGTCATGATCGTCGCGCGGTTCGTTTCGTCATACGCCTGCAAGGTGTACGCCTTCTGCTTCGGCTCACCGAGCGGAATCCAGAACATGTAGACGATTTCGTCGCAATCGATTCCCAGTCGCGCGGCTCGGTCGGGGCGAGTCGCCGTCACGCGCACCCGATCGCGTTGAACCGCGACGCGGGTCACAGTCCACTCTGGGGGGCCGCCTTGGGCGGCCCCAAAATAGACGAAAGCCCAGAGTTGCTTACTCGGCGCCTTCCTTCGAGCAGGCGAATCGACTGAGCGGTCGAGGCGAAAGCCCTGCGCGAGTGCGTACCACGTCGTCTCCAGTACCTCGTCGATCTCGTCACCCCTGACGAGAAACAGGTTGGAGGGGCCGATCTCCGCCGCGCGGTAGAGGTTCCGCTTCAGACCGTTCTCGCCCTCCACGAAGCGGTTTCGCGGTACTTCGAGCATTCCCTCTTGGCCGCTCGAAGCAAAAACCGCCTTGAGCGGAATCACTTCTTCCGGTTCTTCCCAGATCGGTGCCGCCCCGACCGCCAGAGCGCTCGCAGCGCACCCAAGAAACCGCCGACGATTCGCGACGCCTGATTGCTGTGGTTTGGTAGACATTGGCCTTCCTTGGAGTTGAGGTGGAACCGCATTTCCCTCAGAAACCCGCTGCATACCGAAGGACACTCAACCGCTCAAGTCGAAATCGTTTGCAAGCAACGGTTGTTCGAGTGAGATGAGTGAATAAACTCCTTTGTCACTGTTTCGTTTGCAAGTGAATATCCCGCGAAACTTCGATTCAGATAAAGGAAGGTAGCGTGTCAATTTCTTCCTAAGTCCACAACACTGTAGTGAGCCAAGCGCACCAAGACAAGAGCGCAACAGTGGAAAAACTGAAATTTTGTTCAGTAGTACGAAATGCGACTTGTTGAGATGCCGCTGGCGCGGCACTTACAGCGCGATGAGGGCGGAACTCCAGGTCAGGCCGCCGCCGAAGGCGACCAACAGCACCGTGTCGCCCGGCTTGCAGCGGCCCGTGCGAAGTGCTTCGTCCAGCGCAATCGGCACGCTCGCGGCAGATGTGTTCCCGTACTTGTCCAGGTTCACCATCACCTTCTCTGATGGGAACTCGCTCGACTCCAGAGCCGCGTCGATGATCCGCTGATTCACCTGATGCGGAATCAGCACATCAATCCCGCTTAAACCCAGCTCGCGGCAATCAATCTCCGCCTGCTCGATCAGTTCCACCATCCGAGTCACCGCAAAACGGAACACTTCGCGTCCGCTGAGTCGCAGATAGTCGAGTCTCTGAAGTTGAGGAGGACCCGGAGGCGGGTTGGGTGTCACCTTGCTTGGAACTTGAATCAACTCCTGACGCGTGCCGTCGGAATAGAGCCGGATCATGCGGATGCCCGCGTTGAGCACCGGCGTACCCGAGAGCACCACGGCTCCGGCTCCGTCTCCGAAGAGGATGCACGAGTTGCGGTCCGTGAAGTCCGTCGTTCGAGTCAGCACTTCGGCTCCGACGACGAGCGTGTGCTTGGCGGCACCAGTGCGGACGAACTGCGAGGCGACCGAGAGCGCATAAAGAAAGCCCGAACAGGCCGCGGAGATGTCGAACGCGGGGATGTGCCGACAGCCCAGCCCGGCCTGAATCAGATTGGCCGTGGAGGGACACATCAGGTCCGGCGTGACGGTGGCGCAGACAATGAGATCGATGTCGTCCGCGGTAAGCCCGGCGGAGTCGATGGCGTTTCGTGAAGCGGCTGTGCCGAGCGTGGCGGAAGTTTCTCCCAGACCGGCGAACCGTCGTTCGCGGATGCCGGTGCGCGTGCGAATCCATTCATCCGACGTATCGAGATTCAGAGCGTCGGTGAACTCGTGGTTGGGGACCACCCGTGCGGGCAGACAGCTTCCAGTGCCGCGGAGAGCCACCCCGAGCAGTTGTGTCATCGCGATATCACGGGAAAGTGGGAACGCGGAACGCGGACAGTATCTCGAATCGGTGTATGGAATTCCGCCGCAACCGCCAGTCAAACAGCCGATGGGTGCGGTAATAGTTTCTGGTAGTTTGATGGCGCCGATCGCTAACTCTTGGTGAACCGCGACCGTGACAGTAGTATCAAGTTGGGCGTGGGGAGAGGGCATGCTGTTTTCAGCCCGCCTCAGCCAACTTCCCACGGTTGGACGAGGGCGCAGGCTGGGACTCGACACAGAAGCGCTACCCTACACCCCACGCCAGGTGAGCCAGGCGAGGACCGCGAAAACACGCAAAACGAGAATGGCAACTGGCATAGACAGATGTTCACTTTACGTGTAATCTGGAGAATGGGTTGGGAGCGATCTTTGACAACCGAACCGCTCGTACAGAATCACCCGCTCCCTTGCGGTCGCGGCTCGTTGGGACACTTGAAA
>JAKEEV010000030.1 GCA_022616395.1 Planctomycetia bacterium
GCATCGGCGACGAGCGTTTCTTCCGCGCGCTGGACCGCGTGGACGAAATACATCACGACAAGACTCAAGACGAGTGCCACGAGCGTGCAGTCGAACGCGATCTTTAACTGATCCTTCGCCTGCTGCGTGAACGCTTCGATGCTGGGCGCATCCGCGCCGAACGCGCCGCCAAGCCCGCGAACTGTCCCGACGAATCCAATCGCCGGGATCGCCCACGCGAGGTAATGCACTGTGGACATCCCCGCAACCAACCGCGACAGTTCCACGTCCGCCTGATTGCGCACGACTTCGGCCACATCCGGCGCGGACTTGCTGACGGCGAACTTCCCCAAACCCATGCGGATCATGTTCGCCAGGATGAACGGCCGGCCGCCGGTAACTTGCTCCACTTTTCGAGCAAGCGGGCGAGCGTCTTCCGGCAGAATGCGTGCGCCTTCCTCGGTGGGGAGTAGTTCCATGCGGAACGCGGCACGCTGACGCCAGACTTCGCGATAGCGACTTTGCAGAATCAGCCCCGCCCAGACCGCGCACACATAACACAGCACTTGCTCGAAGCCGAGGAACAGCCGGGCCAGTCGTTCTGGTGTCCAGCGGGCGGCGAGTTCTTCGCGCGTTTCGGGGCTACCGGTGAGTTGCCACAGTGGAGCGATGATTCCGCCGACGATGAGTAGCGCGAGGATCAGCAGAAGCCACTCGCGGGCCGGACGGTGAGATGCGGGTATCGACATCGGCAATCCTTCCCGTGCTGCACGCGGAAAAACTGATTAAGAAGCCGTCGCTTACGCTTCTGATTGAGGCGAGGGGATCGCGCAAGGTCTCATTGTCGGACTCTGACTGTCCGACCGCAAGCTCTGTCTGGTCCGCGCAGCGCTTCACTGAGGAATCGATGAAAACCCATTCCGGTATGGTAAGCTGGGCGGGCTGACCACACCGTACCGAGGAGTTTTCCATGCGTTACCTATTCGCTATCCTCATCGGGTTATTCGCAATTCCCGCATTTCCCGCGGAGTTTCCCAAATTCAAGGCTCAGGAAATCGACACTGCCCTGAAGATCGGCTACGCGGTGCTCCTGGTGGACATCGACGACGACCGGAAGCTCGACATCGTCGTCGTCGATCAACACAAGGTGGTGTGGTATCAGAACCCCGGCAAGAAAGAGGGCGAGTGGAAGAAACACATCATCCTCAACGGCAAAACTCGCCCCGACAACGTGTGTGCTGCGGCCCTCGACATCGACGGCGATGGGAAGCTCGAACTGGTACTCGGTGCCGCGTGGAAACCATCCGACACGACGAACGCGGCCCAACTCGTGTGGCTGAAGCGCGGAAAGAACGTGACCGAAGAGTGGACGATGCACGAGCTACCGTGTGACGAGCCAACCGTTCACCGCGTCCGCGTCTTCGATATTGACGACGACGGCAAACCGGAAATCGTTCACGTTCCGCTGCAAGGCCGCGGCGCAACGGCGAAGGGCAACTACACCGACGGCCGCCCGCTGCGTGTGATCGCATTCAAGATCCCCGCGACGGAACCAGAGAAGAAAGAGAACTGGAAGCCCATCGTGCTTTCTGACTCGCTGCACGTTGCACACAATTTCTTCCCCGGTCCGGAAGGCGGATTTGCCCGCAAGGGTCGCTCAATTCTGGTCGGAAGTTACGAGGGCGTGAGCATCATTTACCCCGAAGGCATGGGCGACAAGTGGACCACCAAGCTGATGCACGAAGGGAACCAAACGAACCCGAAGGGCAATCGCGGGGCGAGCGAGATCAAGCTCTCGGGTGACGAACGTGGAGTGATTGCCACCATCGAACCCTGGCACGGCAATCAGGTCGTGGTGTACACGCCGGGTAAGCCAAACCCGGAGAAAGCGTTCTCGCTGGATCGCCACGTTATCGACGAGCAATTGCGGTGGGGTCACGCGGTGTGGTTCGCGGACCTCGATGGCGACAAGATTGATGAACTCATCATCGGCGTGCGCGACGATCCGAACGCGAAGGCCGGTGACAAGTTCAAGGAACGGCGCGGAGTGCGCATTTACAAATGCACAGACAACAAGGGAGCGAAGTGGGAGCGGATGATCGTCGACAACGGCGGAGTGGCGGTCGAAGACCTCGCGGCCGCGGACCTCGACGGAGACGGCAAGATCGACATCGTCGCCGTCGGCCGGCAAACCTTCAACGTGAAAATCTTTTGGAACCAGGGGAAATGAGCGTTCGCGGGATCGCTTACAATGCAGCATCCGCTCGTGAGAGGAGAAGCCATGTCCACAACGTCAACCCCGACGAACCCAACACCGACTCCCCAAGCTGCAAAGCCGCGCCGCAGGAAGCGCGGTCGGTCGGTGGTGATCCCGTTCGTGGATTGGGAAACCTACGAAGCGTTGCTCAAGGTGTTCGACGAGCGGCCACGATTGCGACTCACCTACGACCGGGGAGACCTCGAAATCATGGTCACAAGCCAAGAACATGAAGGCGATTCTGCCTTCCTTGCCCAGATGATCGCGGTTCTGGCCCGGGAGTTCAAGTTCCAGATGCGGAGTGGCGGTTCAGGGACTATTAAGCGAAAGCGCATGAAAAAAGGGCTGGAACCCGATAAGTGCTTCTGGCTCGCTAACGCCGCCAAAATCCTCGGCGTGAAGCAACTCGATCTGTCCGTCCATCCACCGCCCGATCTGGCAATTGAAGTTGACGTCTCGCGCAGTTCAATGAACCGACTCCGCATTTACGCCGCGCTCGGTGTAGCCGAGGTCTGGCGCCTCGATGGAGACGAACTTCACTTCTATGCGCTGTCAGGGAAGACATACAACGAGGTGCCGACCAGTCCAACCTTCGCGGGTATTACTCCAAGCGACTTGATGACATTCGTGAAACAATCGCGTGGAGTTGATGAACTTGCCACCGTTGACGCCTTCCATGCGTGGTTGCAACAGCGAATCGCGGCCACGGCGGCTTCGCCTCCAGTCCCTCCGCCTCCTGCACCAAAGCCCTGAAGCAAAACGGGCCGACGGAAGATTCCGTCGGCCCGCGGAATTATTCGCCAATCACTTCAAACACCAACTCCGGCGCATACCGACGACTGATTGCCGCCGCGACTTCCGCTCGCAGATAACCAGCGGCTCGCTGCACGGCGTTCGCGACCGCGTCGCGGCCGAGATCGGCTGGCACGCTCACCAACACAAGCAACCGGCCCGTGTGTGGAGCTGGTTGCACTGCGAACACGCGCGCGGACTGAACCAACTCCTCCGCGCACCCGGCGAACGCGCCCGCAAGCGCGTTCTTGACCTGCTCACAGAGTTGTTGCGCTTTGCGGCTGGCCTTCTTTGGTGCGTTCCACGGCTTTGTGTGGAACTCCTTCGGGTCGCCGCTATCCTCGGGGCTGCTTTCCGCCGCGAGAGACCTGAACTCATCCGCTTTCTGTCGCCTCCGGCTCATCGGAGACCTTTCGAGAGAAGGAAAGATGTTGCCAAGACGCCACGCGAACAGCAATCGCAAGAGCACGCATGGAACACCTCCTTCTTGAGTCAGGAGAGCGCAATTGAAATCGTCTGGGTCTTTTGTTGGAGTCCCGGCTTTAGCCGGTTCTGATCTGAAGACCGCCTCAAGGTGGGACTCCAACAATACACAAGATTTCAACAGGGCAAGTCACGAGCCAGACAGAAAAACACCCCGCCAATGCGGGGCAAGAGTTGGACACTCACCCAACGCGAGAGGTTCGCGTCAGGGCTTCTTGGGATCGGGTGGGATCTTCGGAGTCGGATCTTTCGGTTTGGGTGGAACAACAGGGACCAAGGGGGCAGGGTCCAGACCGGCCTGAACACCCTCAATATGCGGTTCGACACGTCCACGATACGTGCGCCGGTCGATCGGGTACTCCGACAAGCCAAGCCGCGGAATCAGCCAGTCGTGCGTGGTCGGTGGGTCGATGAAGATTGGCGAGAGCATCAGCCGACGGACGACGTTGGCCGTTGCGGGCCGACCGTAGAAGAGCAAGGGGTATCGCGTGCGCCGATAGATCGGGTCCATGTCGGTGACCGCGTGGATACAGTCGCAGCCGTTACCCAGCCGCGCGGACTCGCCGATGTTATCGATGCACTGGTAACCGACTTCGCCCGAATCCAGGTAGGCTTTGTGAATGAGGAACCGGTGCGCGAAGCCGTGCCACACCTCGTACGGTCCCCACATGGCAATCCGCTGATTCGTATCGAGTGAGTTCTTGATGCTGGCGTGCAGCTCGAAGTTGGCTCCTGGTTCGACTCGAAAGTTGAGCTGATCAATCTCAATCTTCGTCGGCAGCCAACTGATGGTGTGAACATCAAGCGCGGAGTCGATACAACCCGGGGTGACTGTACCGCATTGACCGACATCGGATGTCCGAATCCGAATCAGTGTCGCCCAGGTGTGGACATACGCGGGCCTGCCGGTCGCATCGTCCGACCCCCAGAGGAGGAGGAAGTACCGCTCGTCGGGCGGTTTCGGGATGCGGTCAAGATCGTCGGCGGTGAGCTTGGCCGCGGGCGTCGGCACCTTCTTCGCAGTGAGCGAACACCCGCACCCCAGCAAAACAGCCAGAGCGGTCAGCACGTGGCCACGAAAACAGGCCGACAGCATGGGACATCCCGAACGAGATTCTTCCGTATTCCGTACTATCGGCTCAATCCAACCAATCGCTCCAGTCCATCTATTCCAACTTTACCGCAGTGGTGTTCGTCGACCGCTTTCGACTTGCCGCAAGTACCGCTCCACGTTCTCCGGCGTGTTCGGAATGGTGCGTCCAAAGTATTGCCGGCGGATGAGCGGGTATTGGTCTAGCCCCAGCAGTGGGAGCAGCCAGTCGTGATCGTTCTCTGGGTTGATGATGACCGGCCGCGTGTGAATTTGGCGAACAATGTGCCGGGCCGCGGCTTCGCCGAAGTACGAGAGCGGATAGCGTTCGCGAGCGTACTGCGGGTCCATGTCCGAAACCGCGTGGATGCAGTCGCAGCCGTTGCCCTTCCTCGCGGACTCGCCGATGTTGTCGATGCACTGATACCCAATCGCGCCTGAATCCATGAATGCCTTCTGCACACTGAACCGGTGATGCAGCCCCGGCCCTACCTCATACGGGCCCCAGTATGCAATGCGTTCGTCGTTCCGGTACATCTCTTCGATGGTGAAGTGCAGCGGGAGGTTGACTCCCGGCTCCACGCGAAACTGCCACGCGTGAATGTCGAGCGTCGCGGGCATCCAGCTAATCGTTTGCTCTTCGATGATCGGCGCGCCCGGTCCGTCGCAACCGGTGACCTTCACCATCGTGGACCAGACGTGCGTATATCGCGGCTGTTTGGGTGTGGACTGCGAACCGAAGATGATGAGGAAGTATCGTTCACCGGGAGGAGCCTGAATCGACATGGCTTCGCTCGGCGAAATCTCCGCGGCGGGTGTGGGAGGCCGCTTCGCCAAGGCTGCGCACCCGCTGCCTGCGGAAACGGAGGCAGCAAGGAGAACGAACAGACGGGGCACGCGGAACATAGTAACCCTCGCACTCGCCAGGACGCTATTATTCCCTCTGTTCGTCCCGCCCGAGTAGCCCGCTCAACCGCTTCGTTCGCGATTCTCTCCCCCACACGATCACCGTTACCCGCACGACCGCTACGCCTTACCACCGCCGGCGCGACAGCCGTGCTATACAACAACCGCGTTCGCTCCGAGTTATCAAAGGATGCACGCAATGAAGCCCCGACTGTTTACTCCCGGCCCGACTCCGGTTCCCGAAGAGACGCTGCTCGAACTCGCCAAGCCAGTGACGTATCACCGCGCTCCAGAAGCGAAAGCAATCCTGGCCGAAGTGAGCGAAGACCTGAAGTACGTCTTCCAGACGACGAACCCGGTGTTCACGCTCACCTCTTCCGGAACAGGAGGGATGGAAGCCGCGGTAAGCAACACACTCGCGGCGGACGAGAAGGCGATTCTCTGCACCGCGGGTCGCTGGGGAGAACGCTGGCGCGGAATCCTCAAAGCATTCGGAGCAAATATCGTCGCGGTCGAAGTGCCTTACGGCAAAGCGGTCACTCCCGAAATGCTGGAACGCGCCCTGTCGACTCACCCGGACGCGAAAGCCGTGTTCGCGACACTCAGCGAGACGAGTACCGGTGTCGGGCACGACCTGGAAGCGTTCGGCAAGCTGGTCGCGAAGACCCCAGCGCTTCTGGTGGTGGACGGCATCAGCGGACTGGGCGCGATGGAGTGTCACGTGGATAAGTGGAACATCGATGTGTGCGTGACGGGTTCGCAGAAAGCGCTCATGATGCCTCCGGGCCTGGCGTTCGTGTCGGTCAGCGGGAAGGCGTGGAGGAAGATTGACTCTACGCCCGTTCGCAACTTCTACTTCGATCTTCGCCGCGCGCGGAAATCGCTCGCGGAGAGCGACACGCCATTCACACCCGGTCACACTCTGATCCGCGCGCAGCGCGTGAGCCTCAAGAAGATTCGCGCTGAAGGAATCGAGAACCTCTGGGCGCGTCATGCTCGAATCGCGTCCGCGTGTCGTGCGGGAGTTCAGGCGATGGGACTGAAAGTGTTCGCCGAGCGACCCAACAACGCTCTCACCGTGATCGCCGTTCCGCAAGGAGTGGATGGAACCGCGACTCTCAAAGCGCTTGAGAAAAAGTACGGCTACAAGCTCGCGGATGGTCAGGACACACTCAAGGGCACGATCTGGCGGCTCTCTCACATGGGTTACACCGACGCCTTCGATGTACTCGGCGCACTCAGCGCCATCGAGTTGGTTCTGCTCGACGCGGGCTTCAAACTCGAACCGGGCGCAGGCGTCTCCGCGTTCCAGAAGTCGTATGCCGCAGGGAAGTGACGAGTCCCAAAGGGATGAGTGTTCACCCGCTCCCTTGCGGTCGCGGCTCGTTGGTCCGTTGCAATCGCCGCCTTTCAACGAGCCGCGACCGTGCCAGTAGTATCAAGGGGTGTCTGCTTGGGTCAGCAGTTCTCGTTTCGGGGTGTTGAAGCGCCCCCTCCCCCCGCCACCCCCTGCTTTTCTCCTCTTCTTGTTTTTCCCAGGATTTGTGGGGTTTTCTCACTTTGCGGTGCAAAGAAGCGGCCGTTATGGCCCCCAACTCCTTGAAAA
>JAKEEV010001356.1 GCA_022616395.1 Planctomycetia bacterium
GAGGACGGAGGACAGAGAAGAGACCGCCCGCCCTCTGTCTTCTGATCTCTGTCCTCTGACCTCTGACCTCTGGTTAGGTGCTGATTTCATCGACGACTATCGCGCGAGTCGCATCCGAGAGCGGTTGGCATCTCGTGATAGCGGCTGGACGCCCGCGGACTGTTCCGTGCTCCAACGGGACGTGCAATCGATCCCCTGGCGCGAGATTCGTGACAGTGTGTTGTCACTTACGGCTTCGAGCCAGGATGCGCAAGGGGCGCTCTCGCTGCTCCGCGCATGGGATGGCCGGGTGGAGAGTGAATCGTCCGCGGCGGCGGTATTCGAGCTGTTTGTCGCGGAGATGTGTACTCGTGTGGCGAAGGTGAAGGCTCCGAAGTCGTGGATGATGGTTCTGGGGGAAGGCGGGCTGGGCATTGTGGGGCACAACTTGTTCACGGATCGCCGAGTATCTCACCTCTCACGCCTCCTACGAGACCAACCGGCCGGATGGTTTGAATCATGGACAGCGGAGATGGAATCGGCACTGATCGCGGCTGTGCGGAAGTTGCGTCACGAGGTGGGACCGGGGCCGAAGTTCTGGGCGTGGGGTCACCTGCGAACGCTCACCCTGGAACACGCGCTCTTCGGGAAGCACCGATGGCTTGGGTCTGCGTTCAACTGCGGACCTGTGCCGTGTGGTGGCGACGGCAACACGATCAGTCAGGCCGCGGTTCGCCCGGCCGAACCGACAGCCAACGTCCACAACCTCGCGAACATGCGCGCGGTTTTCGATCTGGCCGATTTGCCGAAGAGTACGTTCGTTCTTTGCGGCGGGCAGTCTGGCAATCCGCTCTCGCCGTATCATGCGGACCAGTTCCCGTTGTGGGAGCGCGGAGAATCGTTCGTGATTGCGTGGGATCAGGCGGATGTGATCCGCGCGGCTGTGGACACGTTGCGACTCTTGCCCAGCGCGGGGTGAGCGCAGAGAGTGATACTGAACAAGTGTCGACTTTTCCGACAGTCAGATACCCAGATGGTCAGATACCCACTTCTTGGATTTGGGTATCTGGGTATTCAGGCGTCCAGTATTCCGACACTCAGGATGTCAGAATGCCACAATGCCACTTCCTGGAGTTGGCATTCTGAGTGATACGCAATCGGATTGATTCGTTTCCACGGTTGAGTTCCGGCGGCGGCTGGCTTCGCCTTAACCAAAAGTCAAAGCAAGCCGCCGCCTGCTCGTCCCGCTCGACGCTCTCCCTCACATAACCAAATGTTCGGGAAAGCGTCTCGCTTGGGGAGGCCGCCGGGAACGCAAAATCCGATTTGGTAGTTGACTTTTGTACAGTAATCACGCAGAATGGGGGTAGAAGGAACCGGCACGCCGGACCGACCTTCCTGCGCGCCGGCAACCCCCCAACC
>JAKEEV010000244.1 GCA_022616395.1 Planctomycetia bacterium
GCGACCGTCAGGGAGCGTAATCAGAGCCGCGACCGTCAGGGAGCGTAATCAGAGCCGCGACCGTCAGGGAGCGTAATCAGAGCCGCGACCGTCAGGGAGCGAAGAGCAAGATCGCTCCCTGACGGTTGCGGCTCTGAAAGATGCCTCGGCTCGGCGGTCCTACTCATCAATATCGAACTGCACTAATCGACCGTTGGCGGTTCCGCAGACGCCGGCCAGACCATCGGCGGTGAACGCCACGCATGTTAGCGGGCCGCAGTTCCAGTCGTATTCTTGCACCAGTTGCCACGACTGCACGTCCCAGAGCTTCAGACGGCCCATTGTCTCCACGCCTTTGTCGAGTGTGATCTTCCACTTGTTCTCGTAACCGTCCCACCACGTCCAGCGGCCGGGCTGTTCGATCGTGGCGAAGTGGTGGCCGGAACCTGTGAAGGCCGCGTCGCGGAAGGGAACCGCGAATTCCGTCACTTCGCTCTGTATTCTTTTGGGGACACGAACGACTGACCGCGACGGAGCCTCGGTTCCGCGCAGCATCCGGCTTGTGCCGGTGGAGATGTCGAGGATGTGGAACTCGCTTTCCCAGCCAAATGCGCAGAGAGAACTGTCGCGTGTGAACGAGACGAAGCCGCTGGAGCCGCGCGGGCGATCTTCCGGCAAGCGGTGTCGGTAGTCGAATCCGCCGCTGACCGCGTACCGCAGTTCAAATTCGTCTGCCGAGATGCCCGCGAGAAAATCTCCATTGGGGCTGAATGCCAGCCGACGGAATGGCGACCAGTAGTCGAAGCCGTTGAGTGGCTGCATGGTGGGCAACGACCACCGATTCAGCTTAACCTGATTCGGATATCCATCGAGCACAGCGACGAAGAGCTTGCCATCAGGCGAGATTGCCACTCCACCGGCGTACCAGTCGCTGGGGCCGAGGGGCCTGGCCGCAGCTGGTGCAGCCGTATGAAGTCGCTCGAATCGGAGACCCTGACCGACGCAGTAAGCAGCCCAACCGTCTGGAGTGAACGCGATTTGGGGAGGGAATTTGGACACTTGCGTTCGGAACACGACTTCGCCAGTTGTCCAGTGGAAGACGCAGAACACGCGATCCGCGGAAGCACCGACGAACCGGCTGTCTGGCGAAATCGCCACCGCCCAGATTTCTCCATCGCATACGTCAATCACGCGCATTGGCTTCGCGCTCCTGCTTTCCTCCGCAATTCTACACATCGAGATCCCACACCACGACGCGGCCCATATCTCCGCCAGCAGCCGCGAGCATCCCGTCAGGGCTGACCGCCACCGCGGTGAGTCGCCC
>JAKEEV010001357.1 GCA_022616395.1 Planctomycetia bacterium
GGGAGATCGAACGATTGCACGCGCCGATCAATGCGCAGGACCGAATCGATTGGCCACGGAGCCTTGATGTGCAACCCCGCGGCGGAACTGCCGTCGTGAATCGCCACCGGCTCGCCGAAGCGCGTGACGTAGACGAACTCCGCCGCGTCCACTGTGTAAAACGCGGACCTCACCCAGAGGATGACGGCGATGGAAGCGACGAGTATGAGTGAACGTGTCATGGGTGTTTGAAGAACCCACCCCAACCCCTCCCTGCAGGGAGGGGAGGAAGAAGGGTCGATGATTCACGAAAGAGCAGAAGGCTCCGAGCGCCCCCAGTTTTACTCCCCCTTCCTTTTTCGGGAAGGGTTGGGGGGTTAGGTTCTTCCAGACTCACTTCACCAGCCACTCGACGACCTTCGCGGCATCGAGCTTGGTTTCGGATCGGGTCAGTTTATTGGCAGCGCCAGCCGCGGCGTAAGCGGCTTTCGGAAGTTTGCCGCTCGCGGTGCCCTTGTGGTTGTGGGCGAGCACTTCGCCCGGCGCGCAGAGCGCAAGAAACGCGGGCAGCCCGCCATACTTCACCGCGCCGGGGAGCATCATCGGGTCGGCGGTGTCGGTGATGTTCTCGAATCGGAACTGGTTGAGGTCCGCCGCGGTTTTCGTCACCGCATCGCCCGCCAGTGCCTTCGCGAGGATTGCAACCATGCCGAACTCATCCCACCCGACGAGGTGAACTGGAAGTTTATGCTTGAACAGTCCACGCGCCATCGAAATCACCGTCAACACGTCATGAACGCGCTGCGCGAGAAGCGTGCGGTTATACCCATAGGTATACCCGGCGAATTCCTTGTTCACTGCGAACGGTTTCTCGCCAACTTGTTCGCCAGTGAACAAAACGTCGACCGCGAACAGCGCGTATCCTGCATCGAGAAGTTTTTGCGCGGCGGGAACCCACTTTCCGTTATCGAACAGAGTTGCTTTGCCCTTCGGATGAAGCCAGATGGCCCACCCCTTTGGTTCTCTCAGCAACGTCCAGAAGATCGGAACGGCCTCGCCGGAACTGTAATACGGTTTCTCCCCATCCGGCGGAGGAACTTTGTCCGCCATCTTGATCGGATGCATGGGAGTCTGGGAGTCGCTGACTCTGGTAATGTAACCCACCTGACCTTGCCCACCCTCTTTGCCCAGAATTGTCATCTGGAGCGAACCGTACTCCGGCAATTCACTATTCACCATCACGCGCAGCGCCGTGCCGACCACGCGCTTGAACTCTTTCAAGCTCTCCGCGTCCTTCGGGGTGAGTTTCGCGATCTGTTCGTCGCTCGTCTTCGTCATTCCCTCGCGGAGCTTCTTTGCATTCACTTCGTCTTTGGGCCGTGGGTGCTTGTCATCGAAGACGGAGAGTTCCTTCGGAGGCACCGGCTTGAATGCTGGTTCGGTCACCTTGTCGCTGTTACCCATCAGGTACTTGCGCATCCAGAAGTACATGAACTGTCGAGCGTGAACGTTGTACTGGTGGCCGTATTCCAGCCACTCCTTCGCATCGACCCGGTCTTCCTTGTCGTAGAGCTTGTACAGTTGCTCCAGTTCGGGGTAACCCTTCCTCAAAAAGTCCTTCGTCCAGTCATTGGCACAGGAAAACGCCAGCGGTTTCGGTGCGAACAGCCCTGCGATCTCCACGTTGCCCGTGTTTACGCGAAGGTGGGAAGAGTTCTCGCACACGCAACCGCCCTGCATGCCGGTCGAGACCATCACAGCGGGGAATGCACTTGCTAACCTGTCATCGATGGCAGCGAGCATGAAGGTTTGCGTTCCGCCGCCGGAAGCACCAGTCATGCCGAGCAACTTCGGATCAACATCGGGGAGTGAAGCGAGGAAATCGAGCGAACGGATGCTGTTCCACGTCTGAAGTCCCATCTGACTTTGCAGACGCAGTTCGGCCTCTGCGTCCTTGAAGCCTTCGCGGTGAGGAATGGCTGTACTGTCCGCATAGCCGACCATGTCGTAATGGAAGACGACGAACCCCAGGCGAGCGAGCGTTGCCGGGAGTGCTTGCATGAAGAACCGTCCGCGGTCGATGTCCGGTTCGCCCTTCGCGTCCACACTCGCTTTCGCCGCTTTCTCGCCCGCGTCATGAAACCGGCCGTTGGCCCAGTGACCGTGAGCGAA
>JAKEEV010001358.1 GCA_022616395.1 Planctomycetia bacterium
CGAAGGTTGAGATCCGCGAGACCTTTTCGGTCTTTCAGATGGGCCAGACCTGCGTCAGTGACGCCCGTTTCCGATAGATCGAGGCCATCGAGGATCGGGCAGTTCTGTAAGTGTGCCAGCCCCGCGTCGCCAACTTTCGTGCCGCCAAGACGGACTTGCCGAAGCCGCTTGCAGTCTTTGAAGTGGGCTAAACCTGCCGCAGTTACCTTCGTCCCGCTCAAGCCCAACTGTTCCATCAGCGAGCAGTCCTTGAAGTTGGCGATCCCCTCGTCGCCCACCTGTGTGCTATCGAGTGCGAGGTACTTCATGTTCGGGCAGCCTTTGAAGTTCGCCAGTCCCGCATCGGTCACCTTCGTGTTGGAGAGATGGAGCTGCCAAAGTTTCTTGTTGGCTTTGAAGTTCACCATTCCCGCGTCGGTGACGCTGGTGTTTCGGAGGTCCAAGTGTGTCAGGTGGTCGCAGTCCTTGAAAAGCGCCAAATGGGTGTCCGAGAGTCGTTGTTTGTTGATGAGGTCCACCTGTAAGAGGCGAACCGGTTGTTGTGGCAGTTCGACGATTCGAGTCAGCCAAGGATCCTTATAGGTGTTCAACTGAACCGTTCCGCCCAGTGCCAGCACCCACGCGGCGGCCCTGCGATCAGGATCGACTGCTCTTGCGCCGATGTTTCCCTTGTCCCAGAGGATTCGGCTCCGCGGCCACAGTTCCTTCAATTCATCGATCTTTGCTGCCGTGACCTTTGTAAGTCGCAACTCAAGATCCTCCAAGTGCAGTGAGTCCATCAGGTGCGTCAGTCCGGCATCGCCGATCTGTGTGTTGCGGAGGTATACATCCTTCAGATGCACACACCCTTTGAAGCAAACCATTTCCTCGTCGGACAGGTTAAGCCCCTGCGCGTCAACTCCCGTTAGCCGGAATTGTTCTCGCGGCAGATTCTCGACGGTGGCAATCACTCGTGTCTCGCCGTTGATGAGTACCCGACCGCCGCGTTTCAGAATGAACTCTGCGGCCTTGCGGTCGGGGTCTGCGGAGACTTTCGGCTCAACTTTCGGGTCGTTCTTCTTCTTCACCACTTCGATTTGCTTTGGAGTCACGCGAAGAACCACCCGGCCGTCTTTCTTCATCACGAATTCGGGCGTGTCGAGTTCCACGCCGTCAGCGCCGATGACCTTCACGCGGTACTCGCCCGGCGGGAGCTTCGCGTCACGCTCAGTTGGCTTGAGAGTGTAAATGAGCTTGCCGTTGGTGTCGTAGATGTGAAGTTCGCCATTCTTGAACCGCACGTCGGCGTCACGATCCACTTCGATTATCAGCGTGCCATCCTTTGTCGTGAACACGAGCTTGTATGTGGCCACGGCCCCTCCCACAAGGAGGAACACCAACGCCGCGATTGCCCACTTTGGAACGACTGACCAGTGGGGAGGTGGAGGTGGAGGCACGATGGGTTCGGCCAGTGCAACACCGACCGCGGCGGCTGAAGCCGGGCGGGAGGAGGGGTTTTTCTCCAACAGAGCGCGGATGATAGCGCTGAGTTGTGGCGAGAGCTTCGGGTTGAGGATTTCGGGTTGCTTTGGGGTGTCCTTCGTCA
>JAKEEV010001359.1 GCA_022616395.1 Planctomycetia bacterium
CAGCTTTAATCGGAGCCGGAAGCGTGAGCGACGAGTGTTCATTTCCGTCGCAGCTTTAATCGGAGCCGGAAGCGTGAGCGACGAGTGTTCATTTCCGTCGCTCACGCTTCCGGCTCCGATTAAAGCCGGCCGCTACGCCACATCGAACAGCGTCAGTTGCGTCCACTTCGGTTTCGGTCGCTCCGGCACCGCGACAAGCAACTCCGGGTCGTCTTCGGTCGCGGAGTTCACACGATCACTCACCGGCCACTTCTCCATTCGCTCAACGGGGTACGCTTCCAGAAGCGGAAGCAACTTCTCGGCGCGCGTTTCTTTCGGATCAAGCCACGCGGCAAATCGCCCTTCGCTTACGATGGCCGGCATCCGCTCGTGGAACGGCTTCACCAGTTCGTTTGCGGGCACCGTCAGAACCGCGACCGTGTCCATCGGCCCCGCGGGACTCACCCAGCGATCCCAGACGCCCGCGTAGACGAACATTCCGCCACCAGCCTTGCGAAACAGATACGGCCGTTTCTTCTTGCCGACCGTTTCCCACTCGAAGAAGCCATCAGCGGGCACCAGGCAGCGCCGCCAGCGGAACGGGTCGCGGAACGCGGGCTTCTTGGGCGCGGTCTCAGCACGCGCGTTCACGAAGCCGGTGTGTTTGGGGTTGGTGTTCCAGTACGGAATCAGTCCCCAGCGCAAATCGGCCAGTTCCTTCGTGCCGTTGGCGATTCGCATGACCGGAATCGCCTGTGACGGCGCGACGTTGTAGCGTGCCCGCGACAGAGGCTTCGGATTGCTCATGTCGTAGGAGAGGCCGAACAGGTCGGCGATTTCCGTACCGGTTGTGGTGATGGTAATCCGGGCGCACATGGCGAAGCCCTTTGTGTTGCGTGGTGTTAGGAAGTATACCACACACCCGTAGACGCCCCGATGTCAGTGGTTGGCCGTGTGTCCACAGGGCTTCCGCCCTGTGCTACGAAAGACGGCCGCTCCGCAGCGAAGAGTAGGGGTGACGTTTTTGTTTGTCGCCCCGGAGGGGCCGACTTATTTAGCACAGGGCGGAAGCCCTGTGGACAAATCAGCGAACGCCGCAGTCTGCGGGTTTCTCGTTGCGTTCTTTCCCGGTTGATTCGACAATTTCGGAGAAGCCTATCCTTTCCCAATTCGGAGCCTCGATATGTCCGGTAAACGTGCGGTGCTGTTCGCGGTGTTCGGCGGTGTGGTGATCGCGTGCAGCGTGATGACTGCTGTTGCAGCGCGGCAGAAGGAGTTCAAAAGCGGCATCGTGTGGCCCGAACCGAAAGTGATAACGCCCGGCAAGACAGACCACGAGCCGCCATCGGATGCCATCGTGCTCTTCGATGGCAAGGATCTCTCCAAATGGAATAACGGCGAGAAGTGGGAGATCAAGGACGGCTATGCAATCGTCAAGGGTGGAGACATCACGACGAAGGACTCGTTCGGCGACTATCAGTTGCACGTTGAGTTCGCCACACCGGAGAAGGTGTCCGGCAACGGGCAGGGTCGCGGAAATAGCGGCGTGTTCCTGGCGAATCGCTATGAGGTGCAAATTCTCGATTCGTTCGAGAACAAGACGTACTTCGACGGTCAGTGCGCTGCGGTCTACAAGCAATCTCCTCCAATGGTGAACGCCTGCCGCAAGCCGGGCGAATGGCAGACTTTCGACATCATCTTTACCGCTCCGCGCTTCGATGAGAACGTGAAGGAAGCGAAGGTACTCACTCCGGGATACGTCACGGTGATTCATAACGGCGTTGTGGTTCACAATCACTTCGAGTTGCAAGGAGGCACGTTCTATGACCGCGCTCCGGCGTATCAGAAGCACCCGGTGAAGCAGCCGATCCGATTGCAGAATCACGGCAACCCAGTGAAGTTCCGCAACATCTGGCTTCGCGAGATCAAGCAGATCGAAGGGAAGAAGCCGGAGTAACCATCTTGGCGAACCGCGAGGGTAACCGAGCGGGTTATGAGACACCCGCTCTCTTGCCAGTAGTATCAAGTTGGGCGTGGGGAGAGGGCATGGTGTTTTCAGCCCACCTCAACCAACTTCCTGCGGTCAGACGAGGGCGCAGGCCAGGACTCCCAGAAGCGCTACCCTGCACCCCACGCCAGGTGAGCCA
>JAKEEV010001360.1 GCA_022616395.1 Planctomycetia bacterium
CAGAGAACAGAGAACAGAGAACAGAGAACAGAAGACAGAATGCAGAAGAGAAAACCGGGCACGGGCACGGAGAAAGCCAAACCGATCAGTCGTTGCTTCTCTTCTGTCTTTCCCGTGCCCATGCCCCTGCCCGTGCCCGATTCTTCTGTCTTTGGCTTCTGTTCTCTGTCCTCTGTTCTCTGTCCTCTGATCTCTGAAGTGATGCTATTTCCCCGGCGTGAAGGATTTCAGCACCCGCGAGCGATCCTTCGACGCCCACTTGATGCAACCCATTCCCGGCGCGAACCAGTAAGTCGTCATGGTTGCAACTCCGCCTGGCGCCATCTGACCGAGAGGCGTCTCCGTTCGGTCCACGCGAATCGCTCGAATCTTCCCCGCGGGTACTGCGACTTCCTCCCACTCCATCGTCTTGAATTCCCAGTCCTGGAAGTTCATCCACTTTTCCTTCCAGGTGTTGTTGGCGAGATGAGGCAGTTTCAGCCACCAGAAGGTCGGGTTGAGCTTCTTACCGGCGTACTCCACGACATGAATACCCTTCGCGGACGCCACCACGACCTGATCGGGCCTGTTCCCTTGCGCGTCCTCATACTCTTGCGTCACCATCAGCCCAGCGTCGGTCTTCTCGACCTTCGTGATGACGCAGGTGAGTTCCTGGTCGCCCAGTGTGGACACCATGCGGTCGCCGACACGAGTCGCGAAGCAGACCGCGTCTTCTTTTGGCATCAGGTGTTTGGGAACCGGTGCCGCTGTGGTGGGTGTGATTGAGAGCGACAAGAGACCGACCGCGACACCGAACAGAACCGTGGCCGTGAGAGTTGAGCGAATCACGAGCTTCCTCCGAAGTAGGACAGGCATCTTGCCTGTCTCCGGGAATGACAGGCAAGATGCCTGTCCTACTTTCACCTAACACACGGTCATGGGTCGGCCGTTGTCTTTGGCGCTCAAGTTCAAGAGAAACGGAGCGGCTTGCTTGGCCCACTCGTCGGGCTTGCGATAACTGCTCGCTCCTTCCTCCCACGCCTGACGGAGCATGTCGGTATCAATGATACCCGGATTCAGAGGAATTGCAGCCATTCCCGGAGGGAGTTCCTGAGCCAGTGCCAGCGTCAAGCCTTCCACCGCGAACTTCGTTGCGCAGTAGGGAGCCACTTCCGGCGAGGTAGACCGCCCCCAGCCGCTCGAAAGGTTCACGATCACTCCGCTTTTGCGTTTCACCATTGCTGGCACAAACGCGCGGATGACGTGGAAGACTCCCTTCACGTTGACATCGATGATGGAACCGAACTCGTCGGTGGGAACTTCCCAGAGAGGAGCCGGTGTGTTCATCAGAGCCGCGTTGTTGATGAGCAGATCGGGCGGGCCGAATTTCGAGAGCACGTTCAGCGACCACTTCCGCACGGCCTCGGCATCGGTTACATCAACCTGCGCGAACGCGTGAGGAGCGGGGAAGTTGTCTCTCAGAGCGCGAACGCCACCGTCGCTTCGTCCGCAACCGATGATCGTGTGCCCTCCCCGCGAGAACGCCGATACCAGCGCTCGGCCCAGCCCGCGTGTCGCGCCCGTGATGATGATGAGTTTGGCCATGAATGACTCCTGAAGAACCTAACCCCCAACCCCCTTCCCTAAAAAGGAAGGGGAGCCGGATTTATACCCTCTCCCGTTGGGGGAGGGTCGCGAGCCAAGCGAGCGGGGTTAGGTCTCTGCTACGGTTTGCCGAAAACCTGAACCCAGTAGAGTTCGCCCTTACTGTTCTTCGTCACCGCGACTCCAATCTCGGTGAATTCCTCCAGGAGGATATTCTCGCGGTGGATCTTCGAGTCCATCCACGCGGTAAGCACATCCTTCGCGGTCTTTTGCTTCCAGGCGATGTTTTCGCCGACAAACTCGGATTTGTAACCCGCGTCCTTCGCTCGTTGAGCCGGGTCTTTCTCGTCGAGTACGTGGTCGAGCTTGTCCTGCTTGGCCATATTCTCGCCGTGCTTGCGGGCCGCGATCATCAGCACTGGACTCACCTTCAGGGGCTTCAGGTCAGCTTTCTTGCGCTCGGCATTGGTCAATTCAATCACCGCTTCTTCATCCGCGGTCAGTTTCAATTCGTCTTTCTTGTCGTCTAGAGAGTAGGAGGCCGAGGTCAGCGCGCAGGCGAATGCAATAACCAGAAAGGGTGAACGAGGCATCGAAAGTGCTCCCAAAAGTGATGACAATGCGTTGGTTCGGCGGGCGCATTCAAGACGTGTGTCCGAGACTCCCAACAATCCGCATTGTTCAGGTTCGGGCGCCAATTCGCAACTTCCGCTTCTCG
>JAKEEV010001361.1 GCA_022616395.1 Planctomycetia bacterium
CGCTCCCTTGCGGTCGCGGCTCGTTAAGACCATCCACGCGGCACTTTGGGGAACCTGTCATGCCCTTTAGCTCGATGGAACTGATGATCTGCTGCGCCGCGAGAGAACTGGCCGACGGCAAAACCGTTGCGGTCGGCACCGGACTCCCCTGCGCTGCGTCCATGCTTGCTCAGCGCACTCACGCGCCGAACCTGGTCATCATGTTCGAGGCCGGTGGAGTTGCTCCTCAACTCCCCACAATGCCCGTGAGCGTTGGCGACAGCACCACGTTCCACCGAGCCGTGCTCGCAACGTCAATGGCTGACGTGATGCAGTTCTGCCAGCGCGGGATGGTGGATTATACGTTCCTCAGCGGTGCTCAGATTGACCCATTCGGGAATTTGAACTCGACCGTGATCGGCCCGTATGCCAAACCGAAGGTGCGGCTGCCCGGTAGCGGAGGAGCGAACGACCTTGCGTCGTTCTGCTGGCGCACGCTCATCATCATGAAGCACGATGCGAAGAAGTTCGTCGAGAAGCTCGACTTCCTGACCACGCCCGGCTACCTCAGTGGTCCCGGAGCACGCGAAGCGGCGGGCTTACCGGCGAACACCGGTCCTCATCGCGTGATAACCGATCTCTGTGTACTCGACTTCGCGCCCGAGTCGCGCCGGATGCGCGTGAAGAGCCTGCATCCCGGCAAGACGCTCGAAGAGGTGAAGTCCGCGACGAGTTTCGAGCTGGAAGTCTGCGACCCACTCGGCACGACCGTCGAACCGAACGACGAGCAACTGCGCATCCTGCGTACCGAAGTCGATCCGGGGAGATACATCCTCGGAAGAGCAGGGTGAGGTCAGCCGGGCACGAGTCGGTCACCGAACCGCTCGCGCAGCGGGGTCAGCGTTGGAGAGCCGCGGTCGTCATCCACTTGGAGTCTCTGAAGGTTGTCGAGGTGCGGAGAGGCAGTCAGTGCGTTCACCCCGTCTGGAGTGAGTCCGAACAGCGACAACTGCAGTCGGCGGAGTTGCCGCACCTGCGGACAGTTGGCGATCGCGATGACGGCCGGCGTGCTCTCGTAGCCGTAGGTGCCGATCCCGGCCATCGGGTGCTCTTGAAGTTCCAGTTCGACCCACCGCGGGTTCCACGGCCGGCTCACGAAGTCGCGGACCGCCGAGTTGTTTAGATCGTACAGGTACAGGAACCGCAACCACGGCGCGCGGGCGAAGCCGTCGTACCTCTCCAGCATCAGTTCACCGGAGACGATGAGATACTCCGGGAATCCGCGACGGAACTCCCACTGCGCGCCGGGGAATTGTGGCAAGCCGGCCAGCCACTTCGCGCGGTTCTGCTCTTCCAGTTCATACGCCCGGTCCTCGGCTGCTTCATCCGCGTCCGCTGCACACTGGATGCGGATAAACTCCGCCCGCTCCGGCTGGCCGTTTTCGTCGAGCCAGTCGGCATACATGAGGCGCGGGGTGTCCTCGTCGGGGTACGCGATGATCGCGGCCAGAAGAGCGGCTTCGTCGTTCATTGCGCGTATCGTAACAAAAAGGGAGCCGTGGTACGATGGATCAACGACCCGCGGAGGGATTGCCATGACCGGAACCGAACCCGATACCGTCCCGACGAACGAACCCGAACTGAGCATTCAGGAATACACCGCCCTCCTCAAGGAGTTGGGGCAGCAGTTCCTGATGCCAACCTGGGAAGAAGTGAAACCCGACTGGCAGTGGGTCCACGGTCGCATGGAAGCCGGCACCCTCGACCCCGAAGGCAAGTGGAGTGATCGACATATCGCTGTCTATCAGGGGCAGGTGATCGGCTCTGACACGAACCCGCTGCGGCTGCGATTGACGAAGGCCCGCGAGTTGGGAATTCACCCGGAACGGCTTGTCATCACTTACCTCTTCTGACGCGGAACGCCCATGCCGACCATCCGACTTGTGACCGGCCAGTGGGCGAACCCGCTCGATGTCGATTTGCCTGCGGGCGGCTCGCTGTCCATTCCTCAACCGCAGTTCCGCTGTCTGCTTCGCTTGCCGAACCAAGTCTTGCCCAAAGATGCGATCATCGATACCGGAGCTCCGCTCACATGCATCCCGCAAGACATCTGGGATTCGTTGCGAGTCGGTGTCGATTACGAATGGTTGCCGTTCGCAGCCGGCATGCAACCGCCAAGCGCACGGATCGCCGGTTGGCAGTTCACATTCCGCATCGCGAGGTTCCTGGTTCCTGTCTCGCTTTTGGATTACTCGACCGAAGTTGAACGACCCGACGTGATCTGCCAGTTCGCTGACGGAAATCCGCCGTCGTATGCTGGGCGAAAGTCGCTCCCACCCATCATCATCGGTTTGTGGGGAGGGTTGCTCGAAGGCGGGAAGATCGGCGTTGAACGCGATCCGAGTTCTGGCCGCGTGAATGGCGAACTCGCCTTTCCGTGATGTGCTTTTCACTCACACTCACACTCGCACTCACACGCACTCTCTCGGTCACAGGTTGTCCGAGTTGTAGACTTGATGGTCGTTGCGGACGCAGACGCGTTGCCAGGTGGTCAGGCTCACCGAGTAGCGGATGAAGCGCACCGAGCCGTCCGAGAGCACGCTGTTGAAGCCGCTGGTGTGCGCGCTGCCGAATAGTTGTGACGAGGTGATCGTGTCGGCGGGATTGCTGAAATCCGGCTGCGGACCGGCCAACCCTCTGCGATACACTTCCCAGTCGTCGTTCCACCCGGCCGTTGCGAACGATTCGTTGTCGTCGTAGCTTTGCCCGAACGCAGCCCGATTCAACTGCTTTTCGCCAACCAGAAGCGTGTTGCTCGTGCCATCGGTGATGTCGGTGAGTTGAATCGAACCAAGCGGCGACTGCATCACCACTCCGTTGGAGCCGGTCGGAGTCGTTCCAGCGTTGCCCGCGTAGTCCATCATCGCCAGCTTGTTGTAAAGCTGCGCGGATCGCCGAGACGGGCAGTAGTAGACCTTCACCACGGTTCCCCGCACCACGGACACGTTCGGGTTCTTGTGCAAGTTGCCTTGCTCGATGTAGGGCAAGATGTGGTAAGCCCAGCTCCAGGTCGCCTCTCGTGCCTGGGGCGTCGTTGCGGACAGGTCCGCCTGAGACGGAGCGCTTGGCGGCTCAACGTGCCAGCCACCCTTCGGGAACCGGCCGACCGTGTCGTGATAGTTGTGAAACGCCAGACCAATCTGCTTGTGGTGATTGGCGCACTGAATGCGAGCCGCGGCTTCGCGGACTTTCTGAACTGCTGGCAGAAGCAGACCGATGAGGATCGCGATTATCGCAATCACCACAAGCAGTTCGATGAGCGTAAAGGCGCGACGAGTCACAAACATGGACCGCACTTCCCCGCCGACTACAAACTCTCCGGAGTCGGCGGGAAGCCAATCGGAGGAAGACAAACAGGCTCTCGATCTTGGAACAATTGAAGAGAGGACAATGATGAGTGATACTCGGACTTACAAACTGTCGTCAAGGGAAAAATGAGTAACTCGTGAGATGCAGACTGCCAGCATCAGAATCGGCGGCTCGGTTCACGGACAAGCCAAACGCAGCCGAGGTCAATCGTGTTCGGGTGTGACGAGTTTCAACCCGATGAGGCAGCCGATCAGACCGGTGAGGAAGAACAGCCGCCAGAAGTTGTGCGGATCCTTGAACCAGATGATGCCGATGAGCGCGGTTCCCGCCGCTCCGATGCCGGTCCACACGGCGTACGCGGTGCCCAGCGGGATCTTTTGAGCCGCGAGTGTGAGCAACCCGAAACTGACAATCGAGAGCAGCACGAACGCCACCGACCAGCCGAGTTTGGTCAGGCCATCGGAGAGCTTCAGGCAGGTGGTGAACCCGCACTCGAACAGCCCAGCGGCAATCAGGTAAAGCCAGTGTCTCATGGCAGAAAGTGTGAGTGCGAGTGTGAGTGTGAGTGAAAGTCAAAAACGAGAAACTGCTTTGGCTCTGGTCTTGGGTTTTCGCTTACACTCACACTCACACCTGCGAGCGAAGCGAGCATCAGGCGGCGACCAGAGTAGCCGCAGCGCTTGCGGCGGGGAGCGTGACCGCCTCCTTGAGCGCGGAGAGCGTGTTGAGCAAGCCCTCGATCTGTGAGGCAGAGTGGTTGGCGTTCACTTGCATTCGCAGAACGCCCGCTCCGTGAGGCACTGCGGGGAATACCACCGACTGAACATAATACCCGCGTTCATAGAGGAACTTGCCCGCCTTGAGCGTCGCCTCTTCCGTTCCAATCAAGACAGAAATAATCGGCACCAACCCGCCCATCACCGCCAGCCCCAGGCGCTTCGCTCCCTCGGTCAGCGCGCGCACGTTTGCGTCGAGTTTGGCGCGCAAAGCTGGATACTCGCTTGAGGAGAGTATATCCAGGGCCACGCAGACCGCTTCCAGGTATGGAGGTGGAACCGGTCCGCCAAAGATGAGTGGATTGGATCGCAGTTTGAGTACATCAATCGCCGACTGAGTCCCCGCGACGAACCCGCCCAGGCACGAGAAGCCCTTCGAGAGCGAACCGATTGTCAGCACGTTGTGGTAATCGCCCAGAGCTTCTCGAACGGTTCCGCGACCGCATTCGCCAAGCACCGCGCTGGCGTGAGCATCGTCCACATACAAGCAGCCATCGAACTCGCGGGCGACTTTCCGGAATTCGGCCAGGGGAGGAAGCCGGCCGCTCATGCTGTACACGCCATCGACCGCGACCACCGCATGTCGGAAGGGCCGCAATGCGCGCAGAGTCTCTTCCAGAGCAGCCGGGTCGTTGTGAGTGAATTTCGCTGTGCGAACGCCCTTCGCCTTCGCGATCTTCAGCCCTTCATCAATCGAGTTGTGCGCGTACTGATCGGCGACGAGGACATCGTGTCTCGTGACCAGTCCCGGCAGCGCTCCAATGTTCGCAAGTGTCACGGAGGGGTAAATGAGCGCGGCTTCAGCGCCCAGCCACTCCGCGATCTTGCGTTCGGCCCGGACGTTCGGTTCCACACTGGAGAATGCACGCGAGCTGCCGTTGTGCGTGCCCCAGGCGCGCACTCCGCGTTCGACCGCGGCTTTCAGGCGCTCGTCTTGATCCAGCCCCAGGAAGCTATCGGAGCCAAAGTTCGTCACCCATCGGCCGCCAAGTTTGAATGTGCGGCCAGGACCAACTTCTTCAACCGTGAGATCCTTCATCAAGAGGTCGGGGAAGTCGTCAAACAAGCGCCGGAAGAACCGGGTCATCCCGGTTCCGGCAAGAGTGTTGATCAGTCGGTCTAGCGGCTCAGGCATACGAGAACCTTCGCCCGTCGGTGCGGTCGCAATTGAAGTATCGGTCACACGAGCCGGGAAGTTTGGCCCGGTTGGGCGCTTTCTGCAAGCCGAACCGGCTCACAAGGTTGATGAAGGATAGAGCGAAGCTTGCGCCCGAAGTGTGGGTGAGCTGTGCCAGATTCGCGGGTCGAGGGGCAAAAAGTTAGGTTGTAGCGAAGAAGTTGAAAGATCGGGCGCGAACTCCGCCCGCAGTGACAAGGGTATGTCACTCTATTTTACCCCGCTTACCGGGGCACAAGTGTCCGCACGTGGAGATTTGCGCGATGAGTTGAGAGGTGTTCGAGGTGGCCGCGAAGTGCTTCCGAGTGAGGTGGTTTTGTTGGAGTCCCGGCTTCAGCCGGTCTTCTCTTTCAGACCGCCTGTGAAGGTGGGACTCCAACAAAACCACCTCAGCGCGACTTCTTTGGTTTCGGTTCGGGCTTTTCCTTTTCGGGCTTCTTCGTGTTCTCGATGCCCGTGGGGCAGTCGCTTTTGAGCGGGCATGCGGGGCAGTTCGGGTCTTTCTCCGTGCAGAGTTCCTTTGCATGGATGCTGATGAGTTCCGTGAACTCCGGTCCGCGTGCTTTGGGAATGACGTGCTCGATGCTTCCGCGCGACGATTCCAAATCGTCTGGGTCCACGTCCTCAAGGATGCCGAGTCGCTGAAGGACGCGGGCTGTTGGGGTGTCGAGCGGGATCGCGTGTCCGCCGAGCGAGCGCTGCATCACCCACGCCACCGCGTAGTCGTTCACCTGCTTGAAGCGGGCGATTTGCTTGGCGGCTTGCTTGAGTCCGAGCTTGTCGAGGTCTTTTGAATCGAAGTAGCGGGCGATTTGTTTGGCGGCCTGCTTGAGTCCCTTCTTCTCCAGGTCGCCGATGTCGTAGGCGTAATTCATCTCGAAGACCGCGTGCAACACGCCGATGATCCACCCAGCGCGAAGGCCAGCGTTGGGCAGTGGGCGAAGCACATCGGCCACTTCCTGCACGGTGCTGACGCGGATTTCGTTCCAGTCCACGAACAGCTTGTGCAGCCGGTCGTAGGCGGCCGCCGCGTCGACGTGCGTGGTCCCTTCGCGACAGATCGCGAAGATCAGTTCTTCGAGCAACGGGCGCTTCTGCTCGGTTTCCAGAGTGGGTAACGGATACCTCTTCTTGAGGGCCGTGTACGTCTGGTTGAGCAGTTGCTGCTTGTTGGTGATGGCCGGCATTCGGGTGGCACTCCGTGTCCGGGGCGTCAGTTCGCGTCCGTCGATCCTTCGGCGGGTGTTTGCCCCGCGGCGCGTGAGTCGGTTGTGGGTGTGTTATTGTCGCTCTGTTCGGCGGGCGAGTCGAGGTCGGTATCGCTTTCGTGGATTTCGTCTCCCTCCGCGGGTTCCCCGTTCTTCGCTCGGTCGGCGGCGAGTCGTTCGGTCTCTTCTCGAATGATCCGGGCCACTTCAATACTCTTCTTCACGCCCTCGTCTATCACGAATGTTACATGTGGAACATATCGCGAAGTGAGGCGACCGGCGAGTTTGGTCTGAATGAACCCCGCGGCACTCTTCAGGCCGTGCATCGTGAGTTGCTGTTCCTTCTCGGTGCCCATGATCGAGACGAACACCTTCGCGTGCTGAAGATCAGCGGACACCTCCGCGCGCGTGACCGTGACGCCCTTCACTCGCGGGTCTTTTAACTCGAACAGAATGGTGTTGGCCGCTGTCTCGCGGATAACTTCGGAAACGCGGGCCAATCGGTGAGATTTCATCTGGTAGTGTTTGGTGTTTGGTGTTTCGTGTTTAGTAGTTGGAGAGCGCGTCGGGTCGCCAGGATTCGCGAAACCCGGACGACGAAAAACCAAACACTAAACACCAAACACGAGCTAAACCACTTCGCTCCCGACCGTCGATTCTCCGCCGAGGTATTCCGCGACCGGGTGCCCTCGCAGTGCTTCAACGATCTTCTGAAGCACACCCTGAACGGCTGAGGTCTCGAATCCGACTGCGGCGAAGCCAAGCGTCGCCACTTTCACGTCGTCGTGCGTGTCGACTTCGGCCGCGGAGACGTTGAACGCGCCTTTCATGCGATCCAGAATGCTCCTCACCACCTGCCGCTTGTCCTTGAGCGTGCGGCTTTCGCGAACCAGGAGACGGGTAGTGAGGGAACCGATAATCATGTTATTCCGGCGAACGGCCGGCGTGAGCCGGCTGGTGAGCGTCGAGGCGTAAGCC
>JAKEEV010001362.1 GCA_022616395.1 Planctomycetia bacterium
ACCGGCTCTCTGACTCCGGAGGCGGCTGAAGCGCTCGCGGACTGCATGCACCTTCGCCGCATTCGCGCGCTCGATCTTGCTGGGCGCAGGGAGTTGACCGAGAACCAACTCGTAAGATTGCTCACATCTGCGCACCTCAGCGGGCTGCGCGAACTGAAAATGGGGGGAATGGAGACACTCACGGAGCAAGTCGCGGAGATCATCGCGACTTCCGAACCGCTCGCGGCGCTGGAGTCCATCATCTTCGGTCTGGATCAGTTCGTGCCTGCCGCAGCGCTCGTGGTAGCCAACTCGGAGACCCTTCGACCGCAACGATTCACTGTGTTGGGGAGTAACTGTAGCGATGCCGGTGTTCAAGCTCTGGTTCAATCGCCTGTCGTTTCGCGGCTGGAGTCGTTCACCCTCAGCAGATGTCAGATGACGGCCGCGGGAGCAATCGCGCTGGCTGAATCGTTGATTCTCGGCCCGTTAAGGCATCTCGACCTGTCTGGCAATGAGATTGGGACCGAAGGTGTGACGGCAATCGCTCGAAGTTCGCGGCTCGCGGGGTTGCGGGTGCTGGGCTTGTCAAGCGTCGTGCCCGGTGCGGAAGCCCTCACGGCTCTGGCACGATCCGAGTATCTTCGCAACCTCCGCCGACTAAACTGGAGATGCAACAACCTCGCCACTGCCGCGGCGTTTGCCGATGCACCCGCATTCGCCCAACTGCGCGTTCTGGACTTCGGCTGGAACCAACTTGGCGATGACGGAATCGCCCAACTCGCTTCCTCTCATCATCTCACGCAACTCGAACGGCTGAACCTTGAGTGGTGCTCGGTCAAACCCGCCGGCGTTGCGGCTCTGGCGAGAAGTGAGACTCTGCGCGCTGACTCACCTCGATCTTGGTCGTAACCGCGTCGGAGACGACGGGGTGAAGGCTCTCGCGGTGGCGAACAACTTCCCTGTCCTTCGTGAATTGAGATTGCACGACAACTCCATCAGCGACTCAGGAGCCATCGCGCTGGCGAAGTCGCCTCAGATGGAAACAGTAGAAGTGCTGACGTTGAGTCACAACAAGATCGACAATGCGGGGGCGCGAGCGATGATAGACTCGCCACATCTGAAGAATCTCAAGCGACTCGAAATCGACTACAACAAGGTGTCGCGCGCGGTGAAGGAAGTCATCGCCAGGCGGTTCAATCAACAGGC
>JAKEEV010001363.1 GCA_022616395.1 Planctomycetia bacterium
CTCGAACTCCGCGCCCGGCTCGGCATCCTTGAGTTCCGCCTGAATGTGTGCGATCACCTCGCTGCGCGTTTTTCCACTCTCCGGATTGATTGCTAAGAGGTACTCGCTGGCATTGGGCGGCTCGACGTGTTCGTCCATCTCCGCACGACCCGTTCGCCGGATGAAGGCGATCACTTCGCCATTGGGGTTGTCGGGTGACTTCTGGAATGCTCGGAGCCGGGCATCTACGCGAGCTGCTGCCTGATTTGACGATTCGAGTGATGACCCGGCGGGAAGAATCATGTTCACTTGCACTGTTCCTTCGTCGAACGGAGGAAGGAAGTCGGCTCCGAGCGTGGTGAGCCTCCAGGCGCAGTACGCGACCACCACCCACGTCAACACGAAGAGCAGCACCGTGCGCTTCATGCTGAAGCGGACCAGGAACGAGGCGGCCCACTTCAGCCCACGCAGAAGAAAGCTGTCACGTTCCGCGCGGGCGGCCTTCGAGTTCGCCAGCAGGTAGTACGACAGCACCGGCGTGACCGTGAGCGACACGAGAAGCGAGGCGAGGATCGACACGATGTACGCGACACCAAGCGGAGTGAACAGTCGGCCCTCGATGCCCGAGAGAGCGAACAGCGGCAGGAACACGAGGATCACGACAGCAGTGCCGAACACAATCGAAGAGCGAATCTCCGTGCTGGCTTCGTAGATGACGCGCAGAGCGGGCTTCGGGTTGGGCGAGTGGTTGTTTTCGCGCAACCGGCGGAAGATGTTCTCCACGTCCACGATTGCATCATCGACCAGTTCGCCCATCGCTACGGCAATTCCGCCAAGCGTCATCACGTTAATCGATAGCTCGGTGCCAGTGATGCTCCCGATCAGCTTGAAGACAAGCGTTGTGGTGACAAGCGACAGCGGGATGGCGGTGAGAGAAATAAACGTGGTGCGGAAGTTTAACAGAAACAGAAACAGGACGATGAGTACCAGAAACGCCCCGATCACGAGAGCTTCTCCGACGTTGTAGACCCCGCGATCAATGAACTGCCTCAGCTCGAAGATGCCCGGTTCAAGCACGACATCAGGAGGAAGTGATGGCTCGATCTCCGCGAAGGCGATCTGGCACGCATCGGTGAGCGCGCGGGTATCGGTGTGCGGCTGCTTGGTGACCGTGATTGCCACTCCAGGGACGCCGTTGACGCTCGAATCTCCGCGCTTGATCTGCGCGCCTTCCACCACCCGCGCGACATTCTTCAGAAGCACGGGCCGAGGAGGAGTTACGCGGCTATCAGGCTGAGTCTTCTTGGGCTGAGGAACCTTGATCGGGAGAACTTTCAGTTCAGAGATCACCTGCTGCGGTTTTGGACCAAGCCGACCGATCACGCGGATCGGTTTTTCCATGCCACTGGTGTCGGCGAAGCCACCAGTGAAGTTCACGTTGTTCGTCTTTAGCGCGGTGTCCACGTCCTGTAATGTCACGCCGTACTCGTGCAGAGCAGTGGGATCGACCAGCACCTGGTACTGCTTCCGTCCTCCTCCCAGGACCGCGACTTGTGCCACTCCTGATACTTTGAGCAGTCGCGGACGCACGACCCAGTCCGCGAGCGTTCGCAATTCCAGAGCGCGCTTCGCGTTTGAAGGGAATACGAGGTCGTGCATCTGACCGCTGACAACCGCGCGCACGCGCTGGTCGCCATCAGGCGTTGGAGCCTCCCAACTGGCTTGGCCCACCTTCACCGGTATCCACGCCGCGGGGGTACTCCGATCGGTCGGCTTCCAGGCGAACAGCTCCAGAGCACCGGTGGGACGCATCACGCGCTCAGCGAAGTATGGCGAATCGGGCACCGGGATCAACTCGCCGCCTTTTGGTCCCGGTTGCCGGCGCAGTCCAGAAACGAGGAACTGACCCATGATCGAGCTAACGGGCGTCATCTGCGGGCGCGCGCCTTCGGGTAAGTCCGCGCTGACTGTCGCGAGCCGCTCCTGCACCACCTGACGAGCTGTGCGAATGTCCGTTCCCCAACCGAACTCGACATACACCACCGACACCCCGAACCCCGACTGAGTCCGCACGTCCTGCACTCCCGTGGCACCCAGCAACGCCGATTCGAGCGGATAGGAAATAAGCGTCTCCACTTCCTCCGGCGCATAACCGGGGGCTTCGGTCATCACGACGACTCGCGGGCGGTCGAGGTCCGGGAACACGTCGATGGGAAGCGTGGTCGTGAGGTAACCGCCATACACAAGCGCAACGAGGCTCAACACCACGACAAACGCGCGGTTGCGAAGAGCAAGCTTGATGAGACCGTTGAGCATCGCCTGTCCCTGCATCAATGGTCGTGGCTGTGACCGTGACCGTGGCCCTCGCCACTGGCCGCTGCGGTCTTCAGCGCTCGGTTGAGGGCAGCGGCTTGGTTCTTCACCACGAAATCGGCCATCGTGATACTGCCGTCGTTGGCGATCACCACGTCGGTACTGTCCTCGTGGAGCACGCGCACCGGCTTGCGCACGAAGTAGTCGCCGTTTTGAACAAACACGAACGCTTCTGGCCCTTCGCGCACAACCGCGCCCACCGACAACACGAAGGGAAGAATCTCGGTTTTGCCATCCGGAGCCAGCGTGACGAGCTTCTCCACCGAGACGATGAGCCTCACGCGCTGACCGGGTCGATACCGCCAGGCGAAGTGCGGATGGCCATCCCGCAGGAATGTCCGGTACTGGTTCATCAGCGGCAGGTGGAAGGCGAATGTACGCGTGGTCGGGTCCACCTCGTTGAGCAGATGCTCGATCACGAGAGGTTCCTGTGTTGGCCACACGCCGGGCGTTTCATCGGCGAATTCCGCGCGGATCGGAACCTTGTTCTCGGCAGCCAGATCGAGTGCGGCCGCTTCGGACTTGAACGCTTGCCCCTCCACGAACAACTTCTGATGATCCGCGAGGATGCAGAGCGTCTGCCCGGCCTGCACCTGGTGGCCGCGCTCGACCTTCAGACCTTTGACTTCAAGCAGAGGATCACTGCTCACCAGCCCCAATCCGCCCGCCACACCAGAGAGAGCGACCGGCCGACCCGGAACGCGGATCACCAGTTCGGTAATCACCTCACCCTTCTCCGCGGCGTCCACCTGTGCAAGCGTGAACCCGAACAACTGCAACTGCCGACGATAGCCGTTGACTTGCGTTGTGAGTCGATCCACCACGTTCTGGGCTTTGGTCACCTCGGCCCCCGCCGTAGTCCCGGCCGCCACGAGACTGGCGACGCGGTCGCGTTCCACGAGGGCAAACCCAAGATCGGTCGCGGACTTCGCCAGTTCTCGTTGTGTGCTCTGTACGAACTCGCTGACAAGCTGAATGGTGAACAGCGGATCGCCCGCGCGGACAGTGCGTCCAGGCTTGGCCCAGATGTCGGTCACCACACCGGCGACTTTCGAGGGCACCGCTTGATCGCTTTCACCGGGTCGGTCAACCACCATTCCGGGGATGAGCATCGTTCGCCAGTATTCACGCGGCTGAAGTTGACTCACCTCAAGCCCCAGATTCGCTTGAGCCTGCGGAGTGAGCCTCACTCGGTCGTCATGCTTGCCGTGAGTGTGGCCGTGAGGTTCTTCCCCCTCGGCGGATTCTTCCGGCTTCGTTGGGAACACATACGGAACCCACCGATCGCGCGTCGCGTAGCCACCGACGGCAACGCCAGCGACAGCAGCAAGCGCAATCACCCACACAATGACTTTCGTAATTCGCATGGCACTCTCGCTTTTGGTAAGCGGCATACGAAATGCCGCATCCCTGTGTTGAGGGGAAACGAATACGGGACCATCGCCACGGCTCAGAGCCGCGCGAAGAGCGAGAGAATTGCTAGTTCCGCAAGACGAGAAGCGTGAGGAAAAGCGGAACGTGTGGACTCAGCGCGCAGTGAGAGCGCGGAGTGCAACTTGGTGAGGTGGAAGACTCCGGCGGAAGCCAGATGGAGATGGACGCGAACTTGTCCGGTTCAAATGTGGACAGAGACGGAGCCAGAGCCGGCGCGACCTCGCGCGCCTGACATACGGGACAATCTGGAGCGTGATTCAACGGCGAAGGGAGAGGCGCGGGTGGCATGCGGTCGGAGTCTTCCGAATGGTGACCACCGCACGGACAGGTTTCAATGTGCGGTTTTGAAGGCGGAGCTTCCTGAATGGTGGGTGTCGCGAAGTCTCCACCCGCCGCGTGAGCCGCGCATGTGCAAACGTGTGGGGCGGGCGGCCCCACGAACATGAGCACAATGAGCAGCCGAACGAGCATTTCAGCCTTTCAAAGTAGTAGGCACACGCCGTGTGCCGTTGCCTTGAGAAGAACGGCACCCAGCGAATGCCTACGACTCTCAGGAGACACTGGAATTATCACGTCTGCGGCCAGCGTGTCAATCCAGCGAACGTTCCCGGTTTGGGTGAAGTCGAGGGTTCAGGCCTTAATTTCGGCAGTTTTCCTGCGCCAGCGCAGAACATCGCGAATGCCCGCGTAGAGACCGTAACTCATCAAAACCAGTGCGAACACGCCCAGCGCAATCCCGATGACGTGTTCGGTCATGCCATCCGGGTATTCGCGTCCGTTGATTTCCAGGGCGAAGAACGATTTGGCGTGATGGGCAAACAGGCTGAACATGAGTGAACTCCACATGACGAGTTTGGGCCTGTCGGATGTTCCCGCTCGGCCGAATTGAGAGCGCAGTTCAGTCGTTATACCAGTCTGGAAACGAGCGCTTTCACATTATTGGTTTCAACCCGCGTGACTCGTGACACGAATCCGACCGGTTCCGGTTCCTGTAATTCGCCCCACAATCGCCGCGCTCAGGGTACCGGCCACCGTCAGAGCGGATGTCACCTGACTGGCAATCCCTTCGGGCACCGCGGCGAGCAACCCCCCGGAAGTCTGCGCATCGCACAGAAGAAGTTGCTCCTCGTTGGTGATCCCCGGAGCAAACTCGACCCACTCCTTGAGGAACTTCAAGTTCGCGCGAGTTCCTCCCGGAGCGATTCCCACCGCGACATACTCCCGCGCCGCGGAGAGTACCGGCACCGCCTTCGCCCACACTTCGGCCGTGACTCCACTGGCCGCGGTCACATTCCGCAAGTGACCGAGTAAGCCAAAGCCGGTGATGTCAGTGAGTGCATGAACTTCAAACTTCGCGAACACTTCCGCAGCGGCTCGGTTGAGCGTCGTCATCACGCGAATCGCCTCGGTGATCGCGCTCTTCGCGTCCTGATCGTTCTTCGCGGCCGTGGAGATGATGCCCAGACCAAGTGGCTTGGTGAGGACGAGCGCATCGCCCGGTTTGGCACCGGCGTTACTCAGCACGCGATCCGGGTGAACCGTACCGACAACCGCAAGCCCAAAGATTGGCTCTTCGCTCTTGATCGTGTGCCCGCCGACGATGGGGCAACTCGCTTCGTTTGCGATTTCCGAAGCTCCCGCGAGAATCTCCCCCAGGACTGTAGCGGGGAGTGAATCAGGAAAACCGACGATACTCAGAGCCGAGAGAGGCTTCCCTCCCATCGCGTACACATCGGAGAGCGCATTCGCGGCTGCCACACGGCCGAAGTCGCGGGGCGCATCCACAATCGGAGTGAAGAAGTCGGTCGTCAGCACCAGCGCGAGTTCATCCGAGAGCTTGTACACGGCCGCATCGTCCGCGGTCGAGCTACCGACCAACACTTTCGGATCAGTGACCGGCGGAAGCATTCCCAGAAGTGGAAGCAGAAACCCCGGCGGATGCTTCGCTGCGCACCCAGCGCGCTTGGCGAGCTTGGTCAGTCGAAGTGGTTCCGTAGCGCTCATGGTGGCTTCCTCATTGCTGTGAATCGAACACAAGCCCGCGAGCTACTTCTTGTCGCCGGGCAGTTTCACACCAGGCGGTGGTTCCTTGAGAACCATCGCGTTCCAGAACCGAACCGGCTCGCCGAGGTGGTCGGCATCCGCAAGGAGGATGATGACATCGTTCACCTTGATGGCGCTGAGTTCCTCCTGAAGTTTCTCGTTGGTGCGCACCTCACAGTATGCTTTCAACTGCACAGTGCCTTTCCCGGTCGGGTCAGTTACCGTCCAGATGAACGTCTTGTCGTCTTTCTTGATCTTCACCACCTTCGCCTTCACCACGACGGACTTGTCGTTGTACTTCTTCCAGGCCGCGTCGCGATTCTTCTTGAACTCCGCTTCCAACCCCGCAACTGTGACCGGCATCGCGGTACTCGGCCCGATCTTCACGAACTCGCACTTGTCGAGAGCTGGTACGGTTTGGTTGTCCATCGTTCCGCGAATCACCACCTGCTGCCCCTTGGCGAGCGGGCGCACCTTCGGTTCCAGATCCTTCGTCGCGATGTTGACGAGTATCTTCGCCTGGGTGATGTCCGTGGGTTTCTCCCTGTAGCCGTTGAGCCACACGATCGGGGGCCGGGTGATCCCATCGAGATTCGTGGTCTCCACCGTTCCGGTGACTTCGACAACCTTCCCCGCATACTTGGCCTTCGCGGCCTTGCCGTCGGCCTTGTACTCCTTGGCCAGCGACTCGGCGGTAACGGTGAAGTCCAGTTTCGGATCAACGGCAACTCCGCACAGGGCGAATGTGAAAACGAGAACGAACGCGGTTCGCATGGAATGGCCCTCGGTCGGAAAAAAGACTTCCCGAAGTATAACCGCGGCGAGAATCACTCGCCACGAAGCTGCCTCAGCACTTCATCGGGGGCGGGCTGGTAGCTGTGCGGTTCCATGCTCATCGCAGCCCGGCCCTGGCTGAGACTGCGAACCTCGTTCGCGTAGGTGAACAGTTCCGAGAGCGGCACGCGGGCGATCACCTCCGCCATCTGACCGGTCGGACTCAACTCCTGGTGATCGATCTCCCCGCGACGCTTGCCGAGATCACCGAGGATGTTGCCGAGGAACTGCTGTGGGGTCGTCACCGTTACCTTCATGATCGGTTCGAGTAACTGGACGTTGTCAGCGGTGGCCTCACGGTAAGCCCGGATCGCCGCCGCAACGAACGCGTCATCGGTCGAAAGCTGCGGGTCGACTGTCGCCTCCAACATTCGTGCTTGCGCGTTCATCATCGGGTAACCGAGTTCGCCGGTGGAGAGCGCATCTCCGAGTGCCTTTTCCGCTGCGGCGAGCAGCGCGGGAGGAACTGGGTTGGCCTCCGTGTTCACCACATTGAACACCGCTACCGGTTTCTCGGTCTTGAAGTTCGTGAACGACACTTTCAGTTCCGCGAACGCGGGCTTGTCTCCGAGGTGGTCGATCTTCGCTTCGACCGTTCGCGGAGCGCGGAGCATCTCGCGATAACTCACGTTCGGCTTGCCGACGCGCACCTTGAGGCGGAAGTCGCGTTCGAGCCGGTGCCGCTTCACTTCCAGGTGAAGCGTGCCCATGCCGCTCATGAGCGTCTGGCCGGTGTCCTTGTTCTCCTTCACCTTGAATGTTGGGTCTTCCAGTTGCAGCATATCGAGCGCGTTCGAGAGCTTTTCCTTGTCTGCTCCGCTATCTGGCTCGATGGACTGACTCACCACTGCTTCCGCGAATGTGATTGGTTCGAGCAGGATCGGGTGAGCCGTGTCACAGAGCGTGTCGCCGGTAACGGTGTCTTTAAGTCCCGTGATACACACGATGTCACCAGCCGGGGCGCTCTCGATATCTTCGAGACCGCGCAGCGGGTCGGCGTGAACGTGGTACAACTTGGGGATGTTCTCCTTCACGTCTTTACCGGGGTTGTACGCCCGCGCGCCCGCACGCAGTGTCCCGGAGTAGATACGAACAAAGAAACGGTGTGCGTTGCTCTGGTGCCAGACGGCCTTGAACACCAGTCCGCAGAACGGTTCCTTCGGATCGGGCTTGCGCTTCTGTTCCTTCTTCCCTTTCGGGTCGGTGCCCACAACTGGAGGCCGATCAAGTGGACTTGGCAGATACATCGTGACCGCATCAAGCAGCGGCTGAATGCCGATGTGCTCGCGACCGCTTCCAGAAAGCACCGGGTAAATCGTTCGAGCCAAACACTGCTCGCGAATAAGCTGCCTCACCTTGACCGGGTCCGGCTCCTTGCCATCCAGAACGGCGCTTGTGATGAGATCCTTGTCGTCGTGCGCGGTCAGAATGTCGAAGAGTAGCTCGCGATACTTGCGGGCTTCCTCCGCGTTCTCTTCGGGGATGTCCGCGGGGCGAACTGTTTTGCCCAGATCGCCGACATCGAAGAACTTCGCCTTCATCTCGATGAGGTCGATCACTCCTCGAAACGGCGAACGGCTATCCGCTTCACCGCCAGAGCCGATGGGAATAATGATCGGAGCCGGTCTGCCGTCTGTCTGTGGGTCGTGTGTGAGTCGCGTGCGGATGGATTGAAGCGTCTGAGCGAAGTTCGCTCCCACCACGTCCATCTTGTTGACGAAGACCAGGCGCGGAACGCCATACCGGTTGGCTTGCCGCCAGACGGTCTCTGACTGAGCCTCAACACCCTTCTGAGCGTCGAACACCACCACCGCGCCATCGAGTACGCGCAGTGATCGCTCAACTTCGGCAGTGAAATCGACATGGCCCGGTGTGTCGATCAGGTTAATGGTGTGTCCGGCCCACTCGAAGGGCACGCACGCGGAGTAGATCGTGATTCCGCGCTGTTGCTCTTCGGGGTCGTAGTCGGTTTCGGTCGTACCTTCATCGACTCCGCCAAGCTTGTGCTTGGCGCCGGCGTAATAGAGCAGGTGTTCGGTGGTCGTGGTCTTCCCCGCGTCGATGTGTGCAATGACACCGATATTCCTCACGCGGGTCAGATCCGTACCCGTGTTCTTCACCATGACACTGCTCCAAAACAGACGAACCACAGAGACACAGAGACACAGAGAAAACAGAGACAGAGAAGAACACCGAGTTCACTCTCTATCTCTGTTTTCTCTGTGTCTCTGTGCCTCTGTGGTTAATTCTACCGAAACCGGCTCACCACGCGAAGTGGCTGAATGCCTTGTTCGCCTCGGCCATCTTGATCGTTTGTTCGCGCTTGCTCATCGCTTCGCCCTGCCGCTGGTTGGCGGCCATGATTTCCTCGGCGAGCTTCAGGAACGTGGCTCGGCCCTTCTTGGCGCGAATCGCGCCCAGAATCCAGCGGATCGCGAGACTTTCAGCCCGCTTGGGCTTCACCTGCATCGGCACCTGATAGTTGGCACCGCCAACACGACGAGAACGCACTTCCAGCGTCGGTTTGACGTTGTTCACCGCGTCGGTGAACACCTGCACCGGATCAGCGTCGGGCATGCGCTTCTTGATCTGGTCAAGCGCATCGTAAACCACCCGCGTGGCGACAGACTTCTTGCCGTCACCCATGAGGCAATTGATGAACTTGCTGACCAGAATCGAGCCGTAGCGCGTGTCTGGGACAAGTTTGTCGTAGCTGGCAGTGCGTGTTTTAGCGCCCATAGTTTGGTAGGTGGTGAGTGGTGAGTGGTGAGTGCTGAGGAGTGCCAAACTCAGCACTCACCACTCACCACTTACCACAACTAGGTTACTTGCCGCCCTTCTTCGCCCCATACTTGGAGCGGGCCTGTTTGCGGTCTTGCACGCCCTGGCAGTCGAGTACCCCGCGGATGATGTGGTACCGGACGCCGGGCAAGTCGCGGACGCGGCCACCGCGGACGAGCACAATCGAGTGCTCTTGCAGGTTGTGGCCTTCGCCGGGAATGTACGCGGTCACTTCGATGCCGTTGGAGAGCCGGACACGAGCCACCTTGCGCAGAGCCGAGTTCGGCTTCTTGGGCGTCATGGTCTTGACGACCGTGCAAACTCCGCGCTTCTGCGGACAGCCCTGCATCGCTGGGTGTTTCGGTTTACTCCGCTGCGGTTGCCGCGGAGCTTTGATTAACTGGTTAATCGTCGGCATTCATCAGCCCTGCTCGGCCGTCGGCGGTTCGCCGGACGGGAATAAGTATGTTAGCGGGCTTCTGGTAAGCGGGAAGCCCCCATCAGGAAAAAGAGGTCAGAGGACAGAAGTCAGAGGACAGAGAGCAGAAGACAGAAAGCAGAACAGAAAAAGGCACCCGTTCCTTGCTGTCCTCTGATCTCTGACCTCTGTCCTCTGTCTTCTCACTCCGGTGCCGGGATGGGAACCGGAGCCGCGGGCGGTCGGCCGCCAGAGACCACCTCGCCATCGGGCATGTTGATCTTCACTTCGGCTTCCTGGTGAGTCTTGAACCCGGTACCGGCCGGGATCAGGTGACCGAGGATGACGTTCTCCTTCAGACCGACGAGGTAATCGACCTTGCTGGCGAGAGCAGCTTCGGTAAGTACCTTCGTCGTTTCCTGGAAGCTCGCGGCGCTGATGAAGCTGTCCGACTGAACCGCGGCCTTCGTGATGCCGAGCAGTTGCACCTCACAACTGGCTGGCTCCGGCACGACGAACGTCGGGTACTTCTTCCTGCCGCTGCCTTTCTCCAATGTCGCCCGCTCCTCCTCGAACGCCTCCTTGCTGTACACGCGACCGGCGATGAGCGATGTTTCGGTCGGATCGACCACCTTCACACATTCCTCCGTCAAGCGGCGATTCACTTCGTTGAACGCGAACTTATCCATAACCGCGCCCGGTAAGAGGCCGGTGTCGCCTGTCTGGGTGACCTTCACCTTGCGGAGCATCTGGGCAACGATGATCTCGATGTGCTTGTCGTCGATGTCCACGCGCTGAGAGCGGTAGACCGACTGCACCTCGCGCACCAGATATTCCTGCACCACTTCCGCGCCGCGAATGCGGAGGATGTCGTGCGGAACAAGCGGCCCGTGAACGAGCGGATCGCCTTCCTTGACATACTCACCGGTTTGCACGCGCAGGTGAGCGCCGCCGGGAACGAGGTGTTCGCGGGCCTCGCCCTGAGCCTTGCCGTCCTCGGTCTCCGGGATGATCTCGATGATCCGTTTTCCGCGCTTGCGGTTCGGGTCGATCTTCACGCGCCCGGACTTCTCCGCCATCACCGCGGGGCTTCTCGGTCTGCGCGCTTCAAACAGTTCAGTGACGCGAGGCAAACCACCGGTGATGTCCTGAGTCTGAGACACTTCGCGAGGCGTCTTGGCCAGGAGCTTGCCGGCGGTGACTTTCTGGCCGTGCTGCACTTGCAGGTTGGCTCGTTCGGGGATGTAGTAAACTCGGTTCTCCTTCCCCTTGTCCGCCTGGATGATGATCTGCGGGTGAAGATCGCCCTTGTGCTCCATGATGGTGAGCCGTTCGACTCCGGTGGAACGGTCGAGTTCGCGACGAAGAGTCTCACCCTCCTTGATGTCTTCGTAGCGAATGGTCCCCGCCTCCTCCGCGATCACTGGAACCGAGTGCGGGTCCCACTTCACGAGCGGTGCGCCCGCGCCGACCTCTTCTCCATCGGAGACGAACACTTCCGCCCCGTGAGGAACCGCGTAGCGTTCGATTGCTGGCCCACCCGCCCCGCGCAGAATCAACACTTCGCCGGTCTTCGCCAGCGCGATCTTCTGCCCCTGGTCGTTGGTCACCACGTTGACACGCTCGAACTGAACCACGCCGCCCTTCTTGGCCTTGTGCTCGCTATCGACCGTGGCTCCACGACCAGCCACGCCACCGATGTGGAACGTCCGCATCGTGAGTTGCGTGCCCGGTTCGCCAATCGACTGAGCCGCGATAATACCCACCGCCATGCCGTCTTCGACAATCGCCCCGGTCGCGAGATCCATGCCATAGCAGAGCCGACAGACGCCGAGTGGAGCCTGGCATGTCATCGGGCTGCGCACCGAAATCTTGTCGAGACCGAGCTTCTCGAGTTCCTTCGCCTTGTTGGGCGTGATTAGCTCATTCTCAGCCAAAAGCGCGCCGCCGGTGATTGGGTGGGCGATGGTGTTACGGCTAACTCGCCCGCGAATTGCTTCGGAGAGCGGCCGGTCGATCTCGTCGCCCTTGTACATGATCCCCTTGCTGACTCCCTGCGTCGTTCCGCAGTCGTGCATCGTGATGACCACGTTCTGCGCTACGTCAGCAAGCTTGCGCGTGAGATAACCGCTGTCCGCGGTCTTCAGGGCGGTGTCGGCCAACCCCTTGCGTGCTCCGTGCGTGCTGGAGAAGTATTCCAGCACCGTCAGCCCTTCGCGGAAGTTCGACTTAATCGGCGTCTCGATGATCGCTCCGCTCGGCTTGGCCATCAGTCCGCGCATACCGGCCAACTGCCGGATTTGCTCGACACCGCCACGAGCGCCAGAGTGTGCCATCAGGAAAATTGGATTAAGGTACGGCACCACCTTGCCCGTCACCTGATCCTGTCGCCGATCATTCGCCAGATCGGTCATCATCTTCTTGGTGATCTTGTCGCGAGCTTCCATCCACTGGTCGATGACCTTGTTGTAGCGCTCGACCTCCGTGATGATCCCGCGATCAAATTGCTTGCGGACCTTCTCCACCTCCTTGTCCTTCTCCTTGAGCACTTCTTCCTTGTTGTCCGGAGTGCGCAGGTCGCTCGCGGCAAACGACAGCCCGCTGCGAGTGGACTCGCGGAAGCCCGTTTCCTTCATGCGGTCCAGAAGCGCGATCGTCTCACGCCGACCAAGCAACTGGTAGCAGTCCGCGATAATGCGGCTGAGGTACTTCGACCCCAGCGGCAGGTCGTAGAACGCCATCTTCGGGTGAAGGATGTCGTTGAAGATGACCCGGCCGACGGTGGTTCGCACAAGACCGTTTGGCTTGCGCGGCAGCTCCTCAGCGCGCGGGTTGCCCTTTTCGTCCTTCACCTCGCTAATCACCTTCTTGTCGATCGGCAAACGAACACGAATCTTCGCGTGCATGCCGAGCTTGTGTTCGGCATGAGCGCGGAAGAGTTCGGCCGGGCTGTGGAACACCATCCCGTCGCCCGCCTCGACCGCTTCTTCTTCCGTTCCGCGGCTCGCAGTGAGGTAGTAGCAACCCATCACGATGTCTTGCGACGGCGTGATGATTGGGTTGCCATTGGCGGGGCTGAAGATGTTGTTGGTGGACATCATCAGCACGGTCGCTTCAACTTGCGCTTCAATCGAAAGCGGCAGGTGAACGGCCATCTGGTCGCCGTCGAAGTCCGCGTTGAAGCCCTTGCACACAAGCGGGTGAATGCGAATGGCGTTTCCTTCGATCAAGACCGGCTCGAACGCCTGGATACCCATGCGGTGAAGAGTCGGCGCTCGGTTGAGCAGAACCGGGTGGTTCTTCGTCACTTCTTCGAGGATGTCCCACACCACATCGTCCTTGCGCTCCAGCATCTTCTTGGCGCTCTTGATCGTGTCGGCGTGTTGAAGCTCCTTCAGCCGGCGGATGATGAACGGCTGGAAGAGTTCCAGAGCGATCTTCTTGGGAAGACCGCACTGGTGGAGCTTTAGTTCCGGGCCGACGACGATCACCGAACGCGCGGAGTAGTCCACGCGCTTGCCGAGCAGGTTCTCGCGGAAGCGACCCTGCTTGCCTTTAATCATGTCGGTGAGCGACTTGAGCGGACGGTTACTGGAACCGAGTACCGGTCGCTTGCACCGGTTGTTGTCGAAGAGCGCATCGACGCTCTGCTGAAGCATCCGTTTTTCGTTGCGGATGATGACTTCAGGCGCGTTGAGGTCAACGAGCTTCTTCAGCCGGTTGTTGCGGTTGATGATTCGTCGATACAGGTCGTTGAGGTCGCTGGTCGCGAAGTTGCCGCTATCGAGCAACACCAGCGGGCGCAGGTCGGGCGGGATGACTGGAATGCATTCCAGTACCATCCACTCGCACTTGTTGGAACTGTCTCGCAGAGCCTCGATTGTCTTGAGGCGCTTCACCAGTTCCTTTTCGCGCTGCTTGGACTTCTTCTCCCCGCGCGCCACTTCTTTATCCAGCCGTTCGCGGAGATCGCGCGAGACCTCCACGAGGTTGAGTCGCTCCAGGAGCTTCTTGATCGCCTCCGCGCCCATGTCCACTTCAAACGTATCGCCAAACTCCTGGCGCTTGGTCTTGTATTCCTCCTCATTGAGAAGCTGGCGTTCCTTGAGTCCGGTCCCCTCCCCCGGATCAATGACCACATAGTCCTGGAAGTAAATGATCTTCTCCAGGCTCGTGGTCTTCATGTCCAATAGCGTGCCCAGACGCGAGGGCATCGCCTTGAAGAACCAGATATGCACGACCGGAGCGGCCAGTTCGATGTGGCCCATGCGCTTTCGGCGCACGCGCGAGTGAGTGACCTTCACGCCACAGCGGTCGCAGATCATTCCCTTGTACTTCATCCCGCGATACTTGCCGCAGGAGCATTCCCAGTCCTTTTCAGGGCCGAAAATCTTCTCGCAGAACAGCCCGTCCTTTTCCGGGCGGTAAGTGCGGTAGTTGATCGTTTCGGGTTTCTTCACTTCGCCATGCGACCACGAGCGGATGTCTTGCGGACTGGCCAATGAGATGCGCACGGCCCCGAAGTCGTTGATGCGCTCGTAGCTCGTCCCTTCGGCAGCGGCGTCAGCGGTCTTGGCGTTATTGGCAGCAGTGCTCATTGTTCACCTATTTTTGATTGCAGATTTATGATTGACGATTGCTCAATCCCGATTCGCTTCCCAATCACAACCCCGCTGGATTTGGACAACGGGGCTGTTCATCCACTGTCTTCAAACCTGAAACCACAATTCACCAATCACAAATCTCAAATCCTCTTCTTCTCCAAACACATGTTCAGACCCAGGCCGCGAATTTCGTGCGTGAGCACGTCGAAGCTGGCGGGCGTGCCTGCTTCGAGCGTGTTCTCGCCCTTGACCATGCTCTCGTAAATCTTCGTGCGGCCCTCCACATCGTCACTCTTGACCGTGAGCAACTCCTGAAGGATGTACGCGGCTCCGTAGGCTTCAAGCGCCCAGACTTCCATCTCGCCGAAGCGCTGACCGCCGAAGCGAGCCTTCCCGCCAAGCGGTTGCTGCGTGATGAGCGAGTACGGCCCGGTCGCCCGCGCGTGAACCTTGTCATCAACCAGATGGTGAAGTTTGAGCATGTAGATGTAGCCGACCGTCACCGGCTGGTCGAACGCTTCACCCGTGCGTCCGTCGTAGAGCACGCTCTTGCCAGTGACCGAGTAGCCCGCCTCCTTGAGCGCGTCTCGGATTTCCTCCTCGGTCGCCCCGTCGAACACGGGTGTAACGGCCTTGAAGCCGAGCTTCGCGGCAGCGTAACCCAGGTGCGTTTCCAGAATCTGTCCCACGTTCATTCGAGACGGCACGCCGAGCGGGTTCAGGAGAATGTCCACCGGTGTACCGTCCTTCAAGAACGGCATATCCTCCTCGGGGAGCACCTTCGAGATAACGCCCTTGTTGCCGTGCCGACCGGCCATCTTGTCGCCGACCGAAATCACGCGCTTGGTCGCTACATACACCTTCACCATTTGTTGAACGCCGCTTGGCAGTTCATCCCCGCGGTTGAGCGAGTTGAGCTTGCGTTCCTGCTCGTCGATGAAGAACTGAATGCGTTCCCAGTGCCGGTTGTGAATCTTGTGGGCCTTCTTCTGGTTCTCCGGGCTGCGGATGTCCAGATTGTCGAGCTTGAAGCTCTTGGCCTGCTCGGCAACCGTCTTGTCGTCCTTGTCGGTGCCGAGTTGCTTGCCGGTGTTGGGGTCTTTCAGTTCTTTCTTGTCGAGCACCTCTTCGAGAGCCTTGACGAACTCGCGGAACTGCTCGGAGATCTTCTTGTTGAACTGGGTCTCGATCTCCTTGCGTTCCTTGTCGAGCGCCTTCTTCTCGTCCTCGGTCATGTTGGCGCGCCGGCTGAACCGGTGCGCCGCGATCACGATGCCTTCCGTGCCGGATTGCACTTCCAGCGAGTCGTTCTTCACGTCCTCGCCGGCTCGACCGAAGATCGCGTGCAGAAGTTTCTCTTCGGGGGTCAGTTCGCTTCGGCTCTTGGGCGATACCTTGCCCACGAGGATGTCGCCGGGGCGAACGTAGGTACCAATCTGGACGACGCCGTGCTCGTCGAGGTTCGCAAGCGCCTTCGGGCTGACGTTGGGGATGTCGCGGGTGAACTCTTCCTTGCCGAGCTTCGTTTCGCGAATCTCGATCTCGAACTCTTCGATGTGGATCGAAGTGTAGGTGTCGTTTTTCACCAGCCGTTCGCTGATGATGATCGCGTCCTCGAAGTTGTACCCTTCCCAACTCATGAACGCGACCAGCACGTTGCGCCCCAGCGCCAGTTCGCCGTTCTTGGTCGCGGCACCGTCGGCGATGGTCTCTCCCTTCTTCACCTTCTGACCCATCTTGATAATGGGTTTCTGATTCAAGCAGGTGCGCTCATTGAGTCCGTGGAACTTTCTCAGAACGTACTCGCGGATGATCTTGTCCTTCTCCTCGATCTTGATGCGCTCGGCGTCCACGTAGACAACCGTGCCGTCTTCCTGAGCACGCACGAGCATGCCGGAGTGCTTGGCGACTTCCTTCTCAAGACCAGTGGAGACAAGCGCCGGCTCCGGAATGAGTAGCGGCACCGCCTGACGCTGCATGTTGGAACCCATCAGCGCGCGGTTGGCGTCATCGTGTTCCAGGAACGGAATCAGACCCGCCGACACGCCGACCATCTGCTTGGGAGACACGTCGATGTACTGCACATCCGTCGCGGGGATGGTTTGCAACTCGCCGTTCTGCCGACCGCTGACGCGCTCGGACGTGATCCGGTCGCCTTCGGTGGGGGTGTCGGCCGGAGCCAGCACGGCGCTGGCTTCTTCATCGGCTCGGAGCTTCATCACGTGGTCGGTGAGCTTCTTGTTGTGAACCTTCTTGTAGGGGGTGATGAGGAAGCCGTATTCATCAATCTCCGCGTAGATGGAGAGAGATGAAATCAGGCCGATGTTCGTTCCTTCAGGGGTCTCGATTGGGCAAATGCGGCCGTAGTGCGAGATGTGGACATCGCGGACCTCGAAGCCGGCGCGCTTGCGGTTCAAGCCACCCGGCCCAAGCGCACTGAGCCTGCGTTCGTGTGTCAGTTGCGCGAGTGGGTTCGTCTGGTCAACCACCTGGGACAGTTCCGACCGGCCGAAGAAGTATTCAATCGCAGCGCTCACCGACTTGGGGTTAATGAGAG
>JAKEEV010000245.1 GCA_022616395.1 Planctomycetia bacterium
AAAGGAAAGCGCTTCAACGCGATTCCGTATCAGACCCGATGGGTTGTCTTCCGTGCCAGAAACGATTACCACACCCAACAACGACTTCGACCCAAAAAACTTGGGATAATACCTCTGCCTGCGGGGAGAGGTCGCCGTAGACTGCCGTTCCTCGGCAGTCGTAACGGCGGGTGAGGGGGCTTGGTTTTCTTGCTTCACAGCCACGCGGCGGGTGAGGGGCTGAAACACCCACAACCAACTACGACACGACCCAAGCACAGCAAACGCCCAATCTCGGAGAATCCCAATGAGTACGCGACGGCTGCCGGTCTACCTGTTGCTCGACTGTTCGGAGTCGATGGCCGGAGAAGCGATCACGCAACTCCAGGCCGGGATCGCGTCGATGGTCGATCACCTGCAATCCGATCCTTACGCCATCGAAACCGCACACATCAGCGTCATCACCTTCTCGAATGATGCTCGTCAGGTGGTGCCGCTCACCGAGGTGCTGAACTTCAAGGTGCCGAAGCTGGCCGTGAGAACAGGCTCGGAGTTGGGCGCGGGGCTTCGCGTGCTGATGGATTGCATTCGCCGCGAAGTGCGCAAGACCACCCCCAGCACCAAGGGCGATTACAAGCCCATTGTGATTCTCTTCTCCGATGGCCAGCCCACCGATGACTGGGAGCCGGTCGCGGAGGAGATTCGCAAGCAGCGTTCGCCCGGTATCGCCAACATCTACGCCATCGGCTGCGGCCCGGACGCGGACTTCGCGACTCTGCGCGAGATCACCGACATCGTTCTGAAGATGCCCGACATGCAGCCCGAGATGTGGAAGAAGGTATTCGTGTGGCTGACCGCCTCTGTCAGTTCCACAAGCCAAGCGCTCGAAGGCGGAGGAGAGGGGAGGAACCTCAACCTCCCGGAACTGCCCGCCGGCGCACTCGAAATCCCACCCGCTTCAACCGGGCCGTATCTGGTGCGGCAAGTGTTCCTGCACGCGCGCTGTCAGCGTGATGGCAAACCGTACCTGATGCGCTTCGCGCGTCGCGGGCGGTCAGACACGTTCGTTGCTCTCTGCTCTCATCCGCTGGATGTGGTCGAGAAGATGCGCACTGGGCCAACCGGTCAGCGCATCAGTACAGACCAGCTCGAAGGCGTTCCGCCGTGCCCGTATTGCGAAAACCCGGTCGCGGTGGCGTGCGAGTGCGGTACGCTCGCCTGTCTCGATCCGCGAAAGGGCGTTGCGTTCGCCTGCCCGACATGCGGTCTTCGCGGATCGGCGGGCGTCGGCGGTGGCGGCTTCGATGTGCATCAGGCGCTCGGTTGAAATCGCTGCGTGCGAAAAGCGAATCACCTTACACACTGAACCCAAGAGGGGAACTCCCGTGAGTAGCCGACGATTACCCGTTTATCTTGTGCTGGACGTTTCTGGTTCGATGGAAGGCGACCCAATCGAAGCCGTTCGGATGGGCGTGAAGGCTCTGCTGGACGATCTTCAGAGCAACCCCCAGGCGCTCGAAACGGTGTGGCTGAGTGTCATCACCTTCGGCAGCTCCGCCCGGCAACTTGTCCCGCTCACCGAGATCGGATCGTTCACCGAGCCGAAACTCACCATCGAGGGGAGCACGAACCTCGCCGATGGGCTGAAACTTCTCAAAACGCGCATCGAGGCGGAGGTGAGGAAGAACACCGCGTCCCAGAAAGGCGACTGGAAGCCGCTCATCTTCCTCATGACCGACGGCGCCCCCGACCCCGGCTGGGAACCGGCGGCCGACGAGATCAAGAAGTTGAAGCCGGGCAACCTCATCGCCTGCGCCGTCGGGCCAGCGGCCGATGACAAGGTACTCAAGCGAATCACCGAGATCGTCATCCGTCTCCAGGACTGCTCGCCCGGCACGCTCGGCGCGTTCATGAAGTGGATGACCGATTCGGTCACGCGAACCAGCGTCGGCGTCGCGACGAAGGGCGACGCGGCCATCGACCTGCCCGCGCTGCCCGCCGACAAGGGAATCGTCATCGTGCCGTGAGTTTTGGTGAGCGTCGAGGCGTCAGCCCGACGGTGTTTGCGCTAGCTGTCGGGCCAACGGTTTCCGTTCGTCAGGTAAGCTCGACGGGTTCTGTTCATATTACCGTCGGCCTCACGGCTCGACGCTCACGAGCGATTGAGGCTCCGCATGTCCGAGAGGAACCCGACCGACCGCCGGCTGCCGGTGTACCTGCTCCTCGACTGCTCCGGGTCGATGACGGGAGACCCAATCGCGGCTCTTCAGATGGGCATCAGCCTGTTGGTCGAAGAACTCAACAGCGATCCGTATGCCGTCGAGACGGTGTGGTTGAGCGTGATTACGTTTGCCAGTACCGCGGATCAAGCCGTACCGCTGACCGAGATTGACACGTTCCATCCTCCTCCGCTGGAAGCCGGCGGTTCTACGGCGCTGGGTGAAGCACTCACGCTTCTGGCGGAACGGATCGCGGTCGAAGTTCGCACCACAACCACCGAGCAGAAAGCAGACTGGCGGCCGATGGTGTTCCTGTTCACCGATGGCGAACCGACCGATGGCTGGCGCGAACCCGCGCGACTTCTGCGCGAACAAACACGCGCCGACCTGATTGTGTGCGGAGCCGGGCCGGATATTCACGATGGCACTCTGCGCGAACTGAGTCCGACCTTCGTTCACCTTCGGGATACCGCGCCGGGCACGCTCAGTTCATTCCTCAAGTGGGTCACCGCCTCGGTCACCGCCGCGAGCAAGTCGCTGGGAGCCGGGCGACCCGTTGCATTGCCCGACCTTCAACCGGACCCCACCACCGGAGCTAACCCATGAGCGATACCCCCGCCCCACGCCCGGACGGGGCCGCTTCTCCTGCGCCCCCAGACAAGCCAGCCCAGCGGCCAGAAGATCTGAGCGCTGCGGATCTTGCCTCGCCTTTGCAAGACCAGGGACTGGACATCGCGGGGCTTGAAAGGGATTCGCCTCCGGCGGAGAACTTGAACGCCCCGGAACTGCCGGCCGCGCCCCCGGTTCCGCCTCCTGCGCCCGCGACTCCTCAACCAACCGCAACCGCGCCTGTTCCTCAAACTCCACCCACACCTCAGAAAGCCGCACCCAAACCGACACCGGCTCCCGCGCCTGCATCCGCAGCGCCCGCTCAGCAGAAGCCCGCGCCCAGGCCGATTCCCGGAGCTTCGACCCAACCACCCGCGCGCCCGGAAGACGTTCCACCGCCATTACCCGAACCACCCGCGCCCAAGAAACCGCCGGAGTGGAAGGTACTCGAACCCGAAGATCAAACCGACCCGGTCGCGCATGAAGTGTTCGAGGCAACTCCCGGTCGAAGCGGCTGGCAGATTGTCGCGGCGAGCGTTCGCGGAAAACTTCACGCGCACAAAGCGATGTGGCGCGAGGATTCGTACAAGTGGGGAATCACCGATCCCTGGACCGTGCTGGCGGTCTCCGATGGTGCGGGAAGCGCCAAGCTCTCGCGAATCGCATCGCGACTGGCGTGCGAAACGTCTGTCGCTCACCTTCAGCAACTTCTCACGGGCTACGTTGTAGCGCCCGGCGAAAAGCAGCCTCCCGATAGCGATCTTCAGCGATTGCGAAGTTTTCTGGCGGAAGCCGGCGAGAAAGCACGCCGCGCCATCGTCGCGGAGTCTCAACGACGTTCCGTGCCCATCAAGGAATTCTCCGCGACTCTCCTTCTGGTCGCGCACTCTCCGTGGAGTGGACGCGATCTGGTCGCGGCTCTCCAGGCCGGAGACGGTGCAATCGGAATCGTCACACCCGACAGCGCCAAGCGCCTGGGAATCGCCGACCACGGAGAGTATTCCAGCGAAACGCGCTTCCTCACCACGCCGGGAATCGAACTGGAGTTCCACAACCGAGTCATCTTCTCTCTACCCACCGGAATGAGCGCGCTTGCACTCATGACCGATGGCGTTTCAGACGACTTCTACCCCGAAGACAAGCGAATCGGCGAGGTCTTCAACGCGGACCCCATCGAGGGACTGACTGCCAAAGGCGGTGGACCGGTCTCCGGTATTCTGCACAGCGTCGCACGCGAACCGCGCGGAGGAGAATCGCTTTGCGACTGGCTGCGGTACGAAAAACGTGGGTCGTCTGACGACCGGACCCTGGTTCTCATGCACCGGAGTCCGTCGTGAGCAAACACACCGCGACACTCGCTGACGGAAAGAAAATCGATTACCTGCCGGATGTGATCGGCGAGGGCGGCTTCAAGCGCGTCCACTTCGCACGCGACAAGAAATCCGTCGTCTGCTTCTTCAAGGATCAGCAGTCCGCGTCTGACACGCGACAAGTGCAGCGGCTCGAAGGTATCCTCGGCAAGTTCAACCCGACCACGCACCCGGACACCGGCAAGTATTTCGCCAATCTGTTCTGCTGGCCGACGGGCATCATCGTTTCACCAATGCTGGGCATCACCGCCCCCGCGTACCCCTCACAGTTCTTCTTCGCCACCGGCAAGTGGAAGGGGAAGGAGAAGAACGGGAAGTGGTTCGTCAGTCCGAAACTTCGGAAGCTGCTTCCGCCCGCCGAACGCGGAGACTGGAAGAACTACCTCGATCTCTGCGCTCTGATGGCTCGCGGAGTGCGCAGAATGCACCTGGCGGGGCTGGCTCACAGCGATCTTTCGTGCAACAACGTGCTGATCGATCCACCGAACGGCCGCTGCGTCATCATTGATGTGGATTCGCTCGTCGTACCGGGCATTTACCCCGCGGAAGTCGCCGGCACGCCCGGTTACATCGCGCCGGAAGTGCTCGGAACGCTTCACCTGCCGGAATCCGACCCGGCCAAACGCCTGCCGTGTAACTACACCGACATGCATGCGCTGGCGGTGCTCGTGTACGAGAACTTACTTCGTCGGCATCCGTTAAAAGGGCCGAAGGTTTACCACACCGACCCGGCGGAAGACGACCGGCTCGCGTTCGGCGAAAAAGCGCTATTCATCGAACACCCAACCGATGCGTCGAACCGAGTCGCGGGTATCTCGGTCACGCTCGATCATCTTGGCCCGTACCTGAAAGCCGAGTGTATCAAGGCGTTCGTCACCGGACTCCATGACCCGACCAAACGGCCGACTGCGACCGCGTGGGAATCGGCTCTGAACAAGACGGCGGACTTGCTCTTCCTCTGCCCGAACTCCGCGTGCGAGGAGAGGTGGTGCGTTCATCTGGAGGGCAAGCCGCCGGTCTGTCCGTGGTGCGGAACGAAGTTGAAGTCGCGGTTACCGGTGCTCGACCTGTATTATGCACCCAAGCCCGGTCAGTTCCGCCCGGAGAACCACCGGATCGTCGGTTACGCGAACCGGCCGATTTATCCGTGGCATGTGCGGACCGATGTGCGCAACGCGGAGACCGTGCCCGCCGAACCGCAGGCCGTGGTTCTGCCTCATGGAGATAAGTGGATTTTGAAGAACTTGAAACTGGAATCCCTGATCTCTCCGAAAGGTAATCCGGTGCCGGAAGGACAAGCGTGCCTGCTTCAGGAAGGCGATGAGATTGTGCTCTCTCGACACGAAAAAGGCCGCATGGTGTGTGTGAGAATGGTGCCGTGAGGCGAACGGCGAGGCGTAAGCCCGACGGTGTTTCGCGGCGTCAGTTCGACGGTATTCATTGTGAGCGTCGAGGCGTAAGCCCGACGGTATTGACGCGCACCGTCTAACGGCTCGACGAGAAACTACCGTCGGCCTGACGGCTCGACGCTCACAAAAACTCGGCGGGCTTACGCCTCGCCGTTCGCCCCCGTCCCTGAGGTAAGAATGGCGAATCCGAGCGAACTCGATGCCTTGATCGCGGCGGCCGCGAAGGGCGGTGTCGTGACCCTCGACCCGCCGGGGAAGGAGTTCCAGGGTCCGCTCGTGATCCGCCGGCCGGTCACGATCAACGGCCAGGGCGGAACGATCTGGGCGGAGAAAGGCCCGGTCGTTCTCGTCGAATCGGTGGGCGTTGTGCTCAATGAGCTAAACGTCGAAGTGACCGGAACCGAAGACAAGCTCTCCGGTGAGGAAGCCTGCGCGCTTGTGGCTCGTTCGACCGCGCCGACACTTGCGCGGGTCGCGGTGCGCGGGCATGTCGCGGGCATTCCCGGTGAAGAAGGCGAATGGCGCTACCCGCGCATCGTTCGTTTGAACAAGGTGAAAGCGGGCACAGCGCACACGTTCGTCCTGCGATTGGCGATCCCTGTTCCGTGCCGCATCGACTCGCTTGTGAGTGGCGTAACGGTCGCGCCGGCCACGTTACCAGCCGGTCAGGTGGAAGTCGCGATCAAGCTGGAAGCGATGAGCGAGGGGATTCGCCTTCGCGGGCTGCTTCGGTTAACGACCGGTCGCCTCACTCGGCGAATCGAACTCAGCGGCCATGTCGCGGCGGCAGGCACGGATGTGCGCACGGGTGTTGGCGATGTCATTTACCAGCCGGCCGACTGGACCGGAGCGGCAACGCCACTTTCGCCCGAAGATCTCGTGTCTCCTCCACCCGCACCGGTAGCGAAATCGCCTCCGCCTGCTCCGCCTCCACCACCAGCGGCGAAGTCGCCTCCCCCTCCACCGCCCGCGAAGGCTCCGCCGCCAGTTGCTCCACCCACGATTCCGGTCAGTCCACTGGGCGATCCGAAGCCGAAGTCGCGGTATCGTTCGGTGAAGACCACCGGCGGGTTGTTCGATTCCCCGCCGCCTGAAGAAGCGGACGCAAGCGCTGAGCAACTTCCGGAGGCGGAAGAGGTTCCCGATTCGACTCCGGTCTCACCGCCGCCACCAGAAGAAAACTCCACACCGGGAAGCGATCCGCTAAAAAAGACCGGTCGGAGGAAGATCAACAAACTGCCTGACTTGTTCGGCGAACCTCCACCCGCGGAATAATCTGCCTCACAGACTTCGTGACTCACACCCATACTGAGCAACAGCATGGCAACCGAGACCGCACCCCCTCCGGCCGCACCAACCGTCGCGATGCCACACCCCGGACTCTCTCCCTCCGAGGTCGAGCAGAGCCGGGCCACTCACGGACACAACGTCCTCACGCCTCCCGAACGCGACCCCTGGTGGAAGCAATGGCTCTCCAAGTTTGAAGACCCGGTCATCCGCATTCTGATGATCGCCGCGGTCATTCAAATTGGTGTGGGCATCTACAAGGGCGAGTTCATCGAGGGGCTGGCGATTGTCGTGGCGATCCTGCTCGCCACCACGCTGGCGTTCCTCAATGAATACAAGGCCAACCGCGAGTTCGACATCCTCAACAAGGTCAATGACGACACGCCGGTGAAAGTGATCCGCAGCGCGAAGTTCGACACAATTCCGCGCCGCGATGTCGTGGTCGGCGACATCGTCCTCATCGAAACGGGAGAGGAGATACCCTGCGACGGAGAACTCGTCGAAGCCGTTGCGCTCCTGGTTGATGAATCAAAGCTGACTGGCGAATCGGTCCCGGTTACGAAAACAACCGTTGAGAAAGCCACCACCGACACCAGCCACGAACAGGCTTATCCGAAGCATCGCGTGAACCGCGGAACGATGGTCGCCGATGGTCACGGCACGGTCCGCTCGACTGCCGTTGGCGATGGGACCGAGATCGGCAAGACGGCACGAGCCGCGGGCGAGCAGGAAGAAGACGAAACCCCACTCAATGAGCAACTCGACCGACTCAGCAAGATCATCGGCATCGTCGGGCTGGTGATGGCCGCAATCACGTTCCTGGCGCTGGTGATGCGTGGAGCGATCACCAACGAACTGAAGTTGACGGGCGGTCAATGGGCGTTCGCGTGTGTGTTGTTCACCGCGATTCTGGTTGGGCTGTACCGCGTGTGGTTGAAGATCATCTGGGAAGGCTGGCTGGCTCTGCGTGGCGCGGAGGAGATGGACGCGCCCGAATACCTCGACGAGGATTCCGCCGCGAAGTGGGGTATCGCGCTGGGTGCCGGCGCGCTTGTGTTCGGACTTGGCCTTGGTGCGGGGTACCTGATGGGCTGGCTTCCTCAGAATCCGGCTGAGTGGCTCCCAACGGCCGCGGGTGAGGCTCTGTTGAGCTACTTCATGATCGCGGTCGTCATCATCGTTGTCGCGGTGCCCGAAGGGTTGGCGATGAGCGTGACTCTGAGCCTCGCGTATAGCATGCGCAAGATGACGGCTCAGAACACACTGGTTCGGAAGATGCACGCGTGCGAGACAATCGGCGCCGCGACTGTTATCTGTTCCGACAAGACCGGCACGCTGACTTTGAATCAAATGCGAGTGGCGGAGATTCGCATACCGGCACTCGGAGGCAATTCACTTCCGGCAAATCCACCTGCAGGAAGTCCCGCTTCACTCGTGATCGATGGGCTATCAGCGAACAGCACCGCGCAGTTGGCTCGCGAAGACGGCACGATCCGAGCAATCGGCAACCCCACCGAAGGAGCGCTGTTGGTGTGGCTTGAAGGGCAAGGAGCGAACTATCTCACCGCGCGAACCACGTTCGCCGTCGGCGGGCAACTCCCCTTCTCCACCGACCGCAAGTACATGGCGACCGCGGGCACCAGCACTACCGGGCAGAAGTTGCTCCATGTGAAAGGCGCTCCCGAAGTCGTCCTCGACCGATGCGACACGATCCTGACCGAAACCGGACCGGTTTCGCTCGCTGGAGACACCCGCACCACGATTCTCAAAGAGTTGAAGGATCTTCAGGTGCGCGGAATGCGGACCATCGGCTTCGCATATCGCGAAGTGTCCGACCCGACGGCCGATGTGGGCGGGATGGTCAACGGGTTGACGTGGGTGGGCTTCGCGGCGATCTCCGACCCGGTGAGGCCCGAAGTTCCCGGCGCGGTGGCCGCCTGTCGGTCGGCCGGGCTGGATGTGAAGATCGTGACCGGAGACACGCCCGACACCGCGCGTGAAATCGGCCGACAGATCGGGCTTCTGACCGATCAAGACGCACCCGGCGCGGAGATGACGGGCGCCCAGTTCGGCGAGTTGACCGACGAACAGGCCGCGGATGCAATCACGCGGCTGAAGATTCTTGCCCGCGCGCGCCCGATGGACAAACTCCGACTGGTCCGACTGCTTCAAGACAAGCGCGAAGTGGTCGCGGTCACCGGAGACGGCACCAACGACGCCCCGGCACTCAACCACGCGAAGGTCGGGCTGGCGATGGGCAAGACCGGAACAGCGGTAGCAAAAGAAGCCGCGGACATCGTGCTCCTCGACGACTCCTTCGGCAGCATCGTCAACGCGATCCGCTGGGGCCGCGGACTTTACGAGAACATCCAGCGATTCATTCTCTTCCAGTTAACGATTAACGTCGTCGCTCTGGGAATTGCCCTCCTGGGGCCGTTCGTCGGTGTGAATTTACCGCTGACGGTCATGCAGATGCTGTGGGTGAACCTCATCATGGACACGTTCGCGGCTCTAGCTCTCGCGACCGAACCTCCTCATGATGCAGTTCTCCGCCGTCAGCCTCGCAAGCCGGATGCGTTCATCGTCACGCCCACGATGACGAAACTGGTGTTTGGAGTGGGGGGAATCTTCCTCGGCATCCTGCTTATCTTGCTCTTCGTGTTGCCCGGTCTGCGTGACTCAACGCACGGGGATCAACTCGCTTCCGCGGAACAGATGCGTTCGCTGACGATCTTCTTCTCGGTGTTCGTGATGTTGCAGTTCTGGAACCTGTTCAACGCCCGGTGTCTGGGAACGAACGCGTCGGCGTTCACGGGGCTGGGTCAGAACAAGGCATTCCTGTTCATCGCGGCGGTGATCCTCTTCGGGCAGATCGCGCTGGTTCAGTTCGGCGGCGAGGTGTTCCGCACGGTTCCGCTCAGCGCGCTCGACTGGCTCATCATCATCGTCGCGACCTCTCCGGTGCTCATCATCGGCGAGGTGATTCGCTGGAGAGACCGGATGTTGGAAGCAACCGCGCCCGTATCCGCGCCTTCGGCGCCCGCCCCGACCGCCTGAGAACGAAACGGGCGATGTTGAAATCCTCGGTGAGTGGGAAAGACAGCAGACCCCTCACCCGCCGTTACGCATCACTTCGTGATGCTACGGCGAGTAACCGTTCACGGGTCGGGATAGCACCACAACCAGAGTTTCGGGTATCTTCGGTGGCGCATGGACGCTCCACCTTCTGTTTCTGCCGAAGACCTCGCC
>JAKEEV010001364.1 GCA_022616395.1 Planctomycetia bacterium
AGACGTCACGGAAGGCGAAATGCACATCGCGCAGTTCATTCAGCGATACCCACCCGCACTCGGAGGCTCGGAAAGTTACACCGCGCGCTTGTGTGAGTACCTTGCCACGCGCGGCGATTGCGTAAGAGTGTGGACAAGCAACGCGGTGAAGTTGGAGGAGATGTGGACCTCGGCGAACCCCGCCCGCAAGGGCGGTGGGTACCCGCTGCCCTCGCGGGCAGGGTTCACCAACACCCACCGCCCTTGCGGGCGGGGTTCGCCAGAAGTCCGCCCTTACCATCCTCTGCATTTCCCCGCTCGGCGCTACATCCTCAAAACTCTCTCGCTGATTCCGTTTCGCAAGTGGCAATGCTTGAGCGCTGCGTGTAACCCGATCTGCCCCGCGATGTGGATCGATGCCGGGAGCTTCGACGAGCCGCTTGACGCGGTTCACGCAACAGCCTTTCCGTATTCGTTCCCGATCATGTGCGGCTTGCGACTTGCGAGGCGTCGCGGGGTGCCGTTTCTGCTCACACCGTTTCTCCACATCGGCGATCCAACAGACCCACACGACCGCACACGCAAGCAATTCACCGCTCCGCATCTGAATTGGTTACTGAAGCAAGCAGATCGGGTGTTCGTGCAAACGAAGCTGGAGAGTGACACCGCGGTGTCACTCGGCGTGCGCGCTGAACGTGTCGTGTTACAAGGACTGGGTGTTGAAGTGAAAGAGTGTACCGGAGGGAATCGCGAGCGTGCAAGAGCCGCTTTCGGCGCAGCGGATGAGATTTTTGTCGGTCATCTCGCGAATAACAGTGCCGAGAAGGGAACGATTGACTTGCTGCGCGCTGCCGAGCAAGCGTGGGGCGCTGGGCACCGCTTTCGGGTGGTGCTTGCTGGACCGGAGATGCCGAACTTCCGCGCGTTCTGGATGAAGTTCAGACCGAAGAATCGCGTTTCGCGTCTTGGCGAACTGAGCGACGAGCAGAAACGCGACTTCTTCGCGGGGATCGACTGCTTCGCGCTACCGTCGAGGTGCGATTCCTTCGGGCTGGTGCTGCTCGAAGCCTGGGCGAACGGAAAGCCGAACCTTGTGTCTCGTGCTGGCGGACCGGCCGAGATCGTGCGCGACGAGCGAGACGGCCTTCAGGCCGCGTGTGGAGATGTGGATCATCTCGCGAAGCAACTCGGCCGGCTCGTTACGGAAGCGGAGTTGCGTCAGAGGCTTGGCGACAATGGCAAGGCGCGCATCGCGAACGAATTCCAGTGGAAGGACAAACTGGAACTCGTTCGCGAAACGATTCACGAAGCAATCACTTCAGCTTCAACACCACGAAGTCCACATCGCCGGTCGGTTTCAACACGTGAAGCAGAGCGCCGGTCTCCGGGCTGGCCTGTTGGAGCGCCTGGTTGAAGGTAAACGCTGAAGTGACCGGAGTCTTGTCCACCTTCAGCACGATCTGACCATTGGCAAGCCCCGAGCGCGCAGCGAGACCGTTTCGAGTCACCTCCACGATCACCGCGCCCTGAGTCCCTTCGGGAAGACCGAGCTTCTTCGCCATTTCGGGCGTGAGATCGACGACCGCGACACCAACCGTCTTCGCATCAACTCCCCCCGGCTGAGGAGCCGGCACTTCGACCGGCTCCTTTGGTTGCTCCTCGATCTTCACCTTGCCGATGTAAAGTTTGTCGTCTCGAATGAGCAGCACATCCACCACTTGGTTAAACGGCAACGCGGAGATTGCTTTCTGCGCATCGCGAGAGTCCTTCACCTCTTGCCCGTTGATTGTGGTGATGAGGTCACCGACCACCACGCCGGCCTTCTCGCAAGGTGAACCCGCGAGAACCTTCGTGACCACCACGCCGTGATTCGGTTTCACACCGAGCTTCTTCGCGAGTTCCTCGTCGATGTCGCGGACGTTCACGCCGAAGTACGGTCGGCGCACAACTCCATTCTTCAACAGATCGTCCGCGATCTTCTTCGCCAGGTTGCTCGACACCGCCAGCCCCACACCCTGGAACCCGCCGGTGCGCGTTTTGATTGCCGCGGTCAAGCCGATCACCTTTCCGTCCATGCTTACGAGTGGGCCGCCGCTGTTGCCGGGGTTCATCGCGGCATCGGTCTGAATGAAATCCTCGAACTGATTGAGTCTCAGGTTGTTCCGGCTCTTGGCGCTGACGATGCCGCTTGTCACCGAACCCGTTAAGCCAAACGGAGCGCCCACCGCGAGCACTCGATCTCCGACTTCCATCGCGTCGCTGTCTCCGAACTCCAAAAACGGGAGCGGGTCTTTCGATTCGATCTTGATCAGGGCGAGGTCGGTCTTCGGGTCGCGTCGGATGTCGGTTGTTGTGAACTTTCTGCCATCCGAAAGCGTGATGTCAACCGCGGAGAGTTTCTGCACGACATGATTGTTGGTGAGGATGACGCCTGAGGGGTCGATCAGCACGCCGGAACCGAAGCCGGGGTCGGTGTCCTCGCCCGCGGGTCGCTTCGCGCGGCCTTTGGCTTCGATGCACACCACTCCCGGCAGCACGCGCTTGACCACCGGAGCGACTGACTGCCACTCGCGGCCAGGGAGTGCCGGGTTGGGCGGAGGAGCGACTGCTGGTTGACCGGCGAGCTGCTGAGTCGCGATCATTCCACCAATGACTCCCAGCCCCAGACACGCAAGGCCAAGCGGCCAGCGACGAGCGTTCATGATGTCTCTCCGCGAAGTAACTTCCGTTCGCTCGATTGTAGCAGAAGTGAAGTGCGTAGTTCGGGGAACTCATACAGGATCGTTTTGTAGCCGGTCTCTGTGAGGCCGGAGGTCGGCGGATGGTGTGGCTCCGGCCTCACAGAGGCCGGCTACAAAAGCGTCAGTATCGTGGGCTGTGTCGATACAGCGGCGTGTCGGGGAATCCGCGGAAGCCGTGCCCGACCCACACCCACCAGACCGCGACCGGAACGCCTTCCTCGCGGTGAACCACAATCGTTGGCACTTCCACGCGCTCGAAGACGTCGGAATCGGCGGGTAATCCATCACCCACGAACACGAACGTGCGCCCGCGGAAGACCTGAGGATCGGCCACTGGGTTTGGATGCCACAGATCGTACTGACTGTGCCGGTCGGCCATCGCCAGGCCGAACGAGTACGTTTCGGGGTGGCCCTTGCAATACACTCCCAGCGCTCCGGGCACATTCCACACGGTCGCGGCGACAAGCGGCTCTTCTCCAGTCTGGGCGCGCACACGATCACGAATGACATCGACTTCGTGAGCCAGTGTGCGCCAACCGCGAAGGCGCGCGGTCGGGTCGTACTTCCGGATGGGTGCGGGGTTCACTTCAGTTGGGAGACCGGCAGCAGACACGAGAGCCGAGCGCATCAGTGTGGGGTAATGCATCAGAACAGAAAGCGCAAGCCCCAGAGCTGCTCCGAAACTCACGAGCCGCGCCACATGCTTGCGGTGCCGTCCCGAAAGCTGATCGCGTACCCACGCCACACCGAGCACGAAGCCGCTGACGTAAGCTGCAGCCGGCCAGTTCACCTGACCGGAGGCTTTGAAGCTCGCGAGCGCGAACACACACCACACGGGAACCGAAGTCCACCACAAGAAGGCCCGCGCTGGGTCCGCACTTCGGCGATTCGCCCACGCCGCCGCGACCCAAACCACAAACCACACGCCGATGAGAAATGCAAACTGCCCGGCTGCGAACGTCATCGGCCCCAGCCAGCGGATTGAGCTTCCGCTTGAGCCTGCGGCCTGAGTGCCGACGTGCTTGAACGAAACCCAGTCGTGCGATGCGTTCCAGAGCAGGATGGGAACGAACCCCACAATCGAGCCGAGTGCGAAGACCCAGAACCCCGCCCGCTTCAGTTCGCTGCGCTGAGCAAAGAGCAGATAGCCAAACACTCCCGCAGGCAGAAGCACCATCGGGTACTTCGCCAGCACCCCAAACGCCGAACAGATACCAGCAAGCAACCACCAGCGGATGCTTCCGCCCGTTAATCCCTTCCACACACCGACCGCGGCCCAACACCAGCACGCCAGAAACGGCGGGTCGATGGTCATGAGCACCGCGCTGGCAAGCACGGCGGGAAGCGTCATCGCCAGAGCAAGCGTTCCGAGCGCAGCTCGGTGACTTCGCAATGTGCGAGCCGCGAGGATATACCACCCCGCAAGAAGCGCGGCATGACACGCAACCGCAGGCAGTCTCACCGCGAGCATCAGTGAGCCGGTAAGCGACTCACTGAGCGGGCCAAACACTTCGCACGAAGCACGAATAAGCCACGCGACGAGCGGACCCTTGCTGTAATAGCTCCACGCGAGATGTCGGGACCACTGCCAGTAATGGGCTTCATCGGGAGAAAGATCGAGCGGGCATCCGAAGCCCAGATACGCGAGATGAAGCACGACCGAACCAACAATCAGCCCGGTAGCGATTCGCTTGCAAGCACGATCCGTGAGCTTCCCAGTCGCAGGGGATTGGGCATTTGGGGCGGGAATGAGTGAAACGACTGGGTTCAAACTCGGCGTCATCCACGAAACTCCAGGCTGCGGTTTCTCGATTCCAGGGCGTTTGCGATAAACCTTGCCGCCGAATGCGTCAACCCGAATCGCGCTGCTCTCCGAGATTCCCACGGAGGCCCAAAACCGTTATCATTTCCTCAGTCCTGCCAAAACTCGCGAACTTACACCACACTGGGGCAGTCTGTTCCTCCACACAAGGACGCTCACACAATGCCACCCACCGTCAAGCACGCCAACGCCAACCCCGAAGAGATGACCCTCAAGGAACTCGAGCCGGAAGCGGAGTCGATCCGCAAGCGGATCAACCGCTTCCGCGAATCGCTTGGCCGGTTCTTCGTCAACAAGCAGGAAATCATCGACCTGATGTGTGTCGCGGGCATCGCTCAGGAACCGCTGTTGCTCATCGGTCCGCCCGGCACCGCGAAATCTGATCTGGTGGTGAAGTTCAAGGATGCTCTGGGCATCGAGCAGGGCGATTACTTCGAGTACATGCTCACGCGCTTCACCGAACCGAGCGAAATCATCGGTGCCATCGACATCAAGGAACTGCGAGATGGCAAATACATCCGCCGCAAAGAAGGCAAGCTCCCCACCGCGAAGCTCGTGTTCCTCGACGAAATCTTCAAGTCGAACTCCGCGATTCTCAACATTCTGCTGACCATCATCAACGAGAAGAAGTTCTACCAGGAAGGTAAGCC
>JAKEEV010000246.1 GCA_022616395.1 Planctomycetia bacterium
CCGGAGAAGCCCTGTCGCGAATCGCTTATTCATCAGGCCGGTGGGGGCGCGCTGGCAATTCGCAAGGGCGACTGGAAACTGATTCCCAACGCCGGCAAGAAGAAAGTCGGCCCGGAGCTGTTCAACCTCGCTGACGATCCGATCGAAGCGAAGAACCAGGCCGCCAACAAGCCCGACGTGGTGAAGGAACTCACCGCGATGCTCAAGAAGATCCAGGACAACCCAGTTAGCCGCGAGCCGTAAGTCATCTCAACGAGCCGCGACCAGCGGGAGCGGGCACACTTATTACCGCTCCCGCTGGTCGCGGCTCGTTAATCGACCGACAGGCGAGCGCGAAAGAATTCCCCATGCCTCTGAACCCGCGTGTTCTGTTTCGCAAACTCCACCGCTGGGGCGCGGTGCTCATCGCGCTGCCGTTCCTGCTGGTGCTCGTCACGGGAGTTCTTCTTCAGTTGAAGAAGGAGATTGCGTGGATTCAGCCGTCCACCAAGAAAGGCGCGAGCAAGGAGCCGACGGTATCCTTCGACGCGATCCTTGAAGCGGTGAAGGAAGTACCCGAAGCCGAGGTGAAAAGCTGGAACGACATCGACCGCATGGACGTGCGGGTGAAGGACGGCATCGTGAAGGTGCAATGCAAGAACAGCTACGAGGTGCAGATCGATTTCCAGACGGGCAAGGTGGTGCAAGTGGAGTATCGGCGATCAGATTTGATCGAGAGCTTGCACGATGGGAGCTGGTTCCACGACTCGTTCAAGGTGTATGTGTTCCTTCCCGTGGCGCTCGTGGTGATTGGGCTATGGGCCACGGGAATCTATCTCTTCGTGCTTCCCTATGCGGTGAAGTGGCGGCGGAAATCAGCGGCTCAGAAGTCAGAAGTCAAAGATCAGAGGACAGAAGACAGAGGACAGAAGGCAGAAGACAGAAGTCAGAAGTCAGAAGTCAAAGATCAGACGTGAGGAGTGCTGTTTTCTGCCTTACGCCAACCGCACGAGCATTCGCCCTGCGGTCTTCAGTTTGTGCGCAAGCAGCGCGGAGAGCACCGCTTTCGCCAGTTCGGAAACGCTTCTCGAAGCCGCGAAGCCTGCACCTGCCATCGCGAGCACTTCTCCGCGCAGTTGAGCCGAAACCGGAGCAATTGCAGTCGTCAGCCAGCAGCCCAGGAGTGAAGGAGCGAACCCGCGCGAGAGCAATCGCCGGGCGAGAGTTGCTCGCCCGCGCGCGAGCCGACTTGCAACTGTCCCGACCGGCACATCAAGCTCCTCAGCGACTTCCTTTAGCGAGCGGCCTTCCAGTTCGCACAACACCACCGCGGCGCGATACTTGTCGGGCAGTTTGGCAAGCTCCGCGTCGATCACGGCGGCAGTTTCGTTCGCTTCGACATCGGGAGAACGGAAATCGGTCACGTCGGGCAGCTCCTGGTGCTTGGCTCGCTGAGCGGCTCTCTTCGTACGCGCGTGAAGTGCAGTACGACTCGCCACGCCGTAGAGCCAGTTCCCGACCATGCTTTGCGGGGAAATCGTCCGAGCCTTGCGAATCAGTACGAGCCACACGGCTTGAAACGCATCCTCCGCGTCGGGAGTATCGCCCAATGACCGCCGACACACGCCCATCACCATCGGCCCATGTCGCTGAACCAGTTCTTCAAACGCGGAAGAATCTCGCTCGCGCACGAAGCGCTCGAGTAAATCGCCATCGGGCGGTTCGGCTGGTGCCTGAGCCGCTCGGATGAGTGCTTCGGGAAGTTGTCGGTTTGACATCGAGCAAGGTCTCCGCGTGTCTGCGTTATGCATTGCCGCGACAGTAATAGAATTATCCCGAAAAGTCGCGACTGCTGGAAGCAGGACTAACCACAGAGGCACAGAGACACAGAGAAAACAAGAGAGATGATGGATTCTTATCCCTTCAGTCTTGTATTCTCTGTGTCTCTGTGCCTCTGTGGTTAACTCTGGGAGCCTTACCCATGCGTCTCCTCCTCTCTGTCTGTGTCGCGCTTGGCTTTGCTTCCTCGGCGCTTGCCGCGGAGAAGCCGAACATCGTCTTCATCACCTGCGAGGACACGTCGCCGACCCTCGGTTGCTATGGCGATGCGGACGCGATCACGCCCAACCTCGACAAGCTCGCGGCACAGGGCGCACGCTTCACGCGAGCATTCACGCACGCTCCGGTGTGCGCTCCGAGTCGCAGCGGAATCATCACCGGCATGTATCCGACGACGATGGGCACCCATCATATGCGGTCAAAGCTCGTGAAGACTCCTCCGCTGTTTGTCGATTACTTGCGGAAGGCTGGTTACACCGTTTGCTGGCCCACGGGCGGAGGAGGAATCGGCAAGACCGACTTCAACTTCGATGTGCCGAAGGGCTGGGTGGATGTAACCGCCGACTGGACGAAGAAGCCGGAGGTGCTCAAGCCGCCGTTCTTCGCGGTCTACAACATCACCGTGACACACGAGAGCCAGGTGCGAGCAACGAAGTTTCAGTACGCAAGGAACACCGCCCGCCTGAA
>JAKEEV010000247.1 GCA_022616395.1 Planctomycetia bacterium
AGAAGCGCGGTGTAGTGTTGCGGAAGGATGCCATCTGGCCCGGTTAACCCGCCGAAGGTGACAACCAACTCCGGAGGAGCTTCACCGCCGGCGTTCGCCTTCGACACTGGCCCCGCGGGGAAGCGCAGCGCCGGCAGCACGCGGAAGTGAACCGCCTCCTGCTCCGGCGCGGTGTCGCCGCCGACCGCCGCGCGGCCATCGCCAGCGGCGAGCCGTTCGAGCAACCGCACCGCCTGGAAGAAGTCGAACTTCCCCGGCGCGCTGAAGAGTGCGGCAAGCGGTGAACTGGGGTGAGGATTCATGTCATCCGTTCCAGGCGAACCCCGCCCGCAAGGGTGGTGGGTGTTGAGCGCAACTAACACCCACCGCCCTTGCGGGCGGGGTTCGCCAATGCAGCTCACAGCACAATCTGATCTCCCGCCCGCGCAGGAAAGCGTTTATACACGCCCTCTCTTCGCGCGACGGTGGCAACCGTGCGCGTGAAAGTGTTCACGCTCGCGTAGAGCGTGAGGAAGCGGTCGAGCACGCTTGCGAAAAGGTACAGCCCGTTGCCGGTGTAACGGTCCTCATCGAACTCGATGCTCACTTCCACTCCGCGACACACCGCTCCATGCGAGCGACCCAGCACCCGTTTACCACTCACCGAGAGTATGCCTTCGATGAGCGATTGCGTTACGGCTGAGTCAGAGAAGTCATAGAGCGCGAGGATTTCGCGCAGAGCATCCGCGCCGTCTGTACTGTCCGTAAGCGACAGGTGATTGAGCGTGAGGTGAGACACCAGCCTCCACAGTCCTTCTTCGCGCAGGTGCGTTCGCACTGTCGGTGTTGGTGGCGTGAGGCAAGTGATTCGCGTAACCAGCCCGCTGCCGTCTGAGAGTTGCAGTTTCGGTTGCCCTCCTCCGAACGGAAGCCGGGCCGGTAGGTCGCGGTTCATGCACGTTGCCTGAACTGAGACGGTCCAGTCAATCGGAGCAGCCGGATTGAATCCGAGATCGACAAACGAAAGGTAAACTTCCGTTCCGCGATCAACAGCCGTGCTATTGCTCTTCGGTTCGGCCATATCTTCAGCCGGTCGGCGCGTGGAGTGCCAGTAAGGGCCGCTTGCTTTGCTTCCGCCGTGCTTGACCGCGAAGAACGGCACATACTCCGCCTCGCGGCCATCGGGAGCAGTCGCGGTCACCTTATTGATGGAGTAAATCTCGTGAGCGAGCGGTCGGCGATGGTCAGGCACCACGCGATACTCGAATTGCTGCTGAGTCAGTCTGATCGGTTCGGCCGGTTGATCGTAGAGGTTCACCATCGGCGAGCAGCCGAGCTTGATCGTGTCCGCGGTGATGTTCGGTTCGAGGTCCGCGGCCTGTCGGTTCAGGTAGACGAACATTTCCAGCACGCCATCCGCGCGCGCAAGCGCAGCAGCCGGAACAGTCACATCGACGAACAGGAACTTTTGCGGGAAGATGAAATACTCCGTGAGCAGCCGGTAGCCGACGAACGACCGAGCCGGGTATGGCAATAGCCCTTCATCGCGCCCGAAACCGACTGGCTGAATCGCCTCTGGCCCGACCGCAATCGCTCCCTTGTCGTCCGGGCGCTTCGCGAACGCGACTTCAACCGCGTGATTCAGAAGCAGTTCGTACAGCCGCTGTGTGTGTTGCGGTTGACCGCGCAGGAACAACCGCAACTTCGTCATGCCCGCGAAGTCCGCGAATCGGATGTTTGGCGATCGCGCCCCCAACCCGACACGCAGCACAGCAAGCGCAGTGTTCGAGCGAGGAGTCGCGGGCGCGGTGAACGGTGCGCTTGC
>JAKEEV010001365.1 GCA_022616395.1 Planctomycetia bacterium
CCATTCTCGGTTTGCGTGTTTTCGCCTGGCTCACTTGGCGTGGGGTGGGGTGCAGGGTAGCGCTTCTGTGTCCAGTCCCAGCCTCCGCCCTCGTCCAACCGCAGGAAGTGGGCTGAGGTGGGCTGAAAACAGCATGCCCTCTCCCCTCTCCCAACTTAATACTACTGGCAAGAGAGCGGGTGAAAATCCACGAGGGAGTCACGGGCTACTACTTTGCCTTCGCGGTGAACTTATCCAGAACCGATTCGATCACCAGAATGAGTTGCACCCGGCGTTCAACGAAATAATCCGCCTCAACGCACTTCTCCAGCAATTCCATCAACCCTTCGGTTCCGACACGGGCCGCGAATGCCTTCAGCCGATCCGCTTCTGCTGTCGTTAGCCCTGATACGCTCGCGCCAAGCGAGAGCCGGAGCGCGTTCTGCACAGTCTCAGTGAGAAACGCCAGCACCAGCGACACCCGCATTCGCTGAGCCGCGGTGTCCTTCCCCGTCTCGTAGAACTTGCTCCAGGCTTCCGCGAGGCTCTGAAAAGTCGGCCGCGTGGATGTTAGTCCCTCGATTAGCTTCTGCCTCACTTGCCAGATGGAATCGTCATCGAGTGCCAGCGCTCGCGCGACACTCCCCGAACCAAGCCGGGCAAGTCTGCTTCGCTTCTCGGCGTCCGCGATGCCGTGCTGTTCGAGAATCGCTTCAAGATCGGCTGGCTTCAATGGAGCGAAGCGCACGACCTGACACCGCGAAAGAATTGTGGACAACTGACGGTCGGTACTGGTTGCCAGGAGCAGAAGCAGCGAGCCGGGAGGCGGTTCTTCGAGTGTTTTGAGGAATGAGTTCGCGGATTCCTCGTTGAAGTCGTCCGCATCAATCACGATGCCGATCTTCCGCGCTCCGCGTGCGGGCTTGAGCGCGAGATGTGTGCAGAAGCTCCTCATCTCATCAACGGGCAGTTCGTGTTTGCCTTCGGGCGTGCGAAGGTAGAGCACATCCGGGTGCGTGTGTGCTTCCACTTGCGCACACGCGGGGCAGTGATCGCAAGCGGTCATTTTCGCGGGCGGCTTCTCGCAGAGAAATGCTTTCGCAAGTTCGCGAGCAAAGAGTTGCTTGCCGACACCATCGGGACCGACGAGCAAGTAAGCATGAGCCAGCCGGCCGCGCTCAAGAGCTGCGAAAAACGTCTGCCGGGCTGCGTCCTGCCCGCGAATGCGGTCCCAGGCCATGAGTGACTCCATTACCCGGCGACTCACGTCGCCGGTTCGCCTACTCTTGAACATTCCACCCGTGATCGGTGAGCAACCGGGCCGTATGCCGACGAACTTCGCGCTGAACTGTATCAACGTCTGGCGTCGCGTTGATGATGACGTGCATCTCCGGTCTTCGATCAGCTTCGAATTTAAATCCGCGCTTCACCGACTGATAGAACTCCTCTCCGCGATCCTCCATCCGATCGGCTTCTCGCTTTCGCCGAGCAAACGCGATCTCTGGCGGCAAGTCGAAGACAAGCGTGAGGTCAGGCTCCAACCCGCCAGTAACGAACCGACCCACCGTCCACAGATCATCCGGATTCAATCCGCCCGCGTGGCCCTGATAGACCACATTCGCAAGCAGAAAACGGTCCGACACTACCACTTCCCCGCGAGCCAGAGCCGGGCGAATGATCTCTTCGACCAACTGAGCGCGCGAAGCCATGAACAGCATTGCCTCGGTGATGGTCGCGATGCGATGATCGCGTCCGAACAGAAGCAACTTCCGAAGTTCCTGACCGAG
>JAKEEV010001366.1 GCA_022616395.1 Planctomycetia bacterium
GCCCGCGACCGCTCGGCTTGTCCAGGTTCTCCGGGTCGGTCGGATCGGGCAGGCTCGCCACATCAAAGCCCGGTCCTTCGTCCGCGATCACGAACGTTGCCTTCTGAAGCGAGACGCGAGCGACTACCTTCACGCGGCGGTCGCGGTAGGGCGATTGACTTTTGCGTTCGCGGGCCAGTGCGTGAAACGGTTCGTCTCCGCCGCGCTTGAGTTCGGAACTGATCTCCAGGTTTCCGTGATAGACTGCATTGAGCAGAGCTTCTTCCAGCGCGATCCCCACGCGCGTGACCGTATGTCGGTTGCAAACGCCGACAGCCAGAAGGTCGTCTCGGAGTTGGGCAACCAGTGGGCCGACCAGACGCGGATCGTTATCCAGCGTGAATTTCGTAACGCGACCGGTCATGCCGCTGATCATTCGCAGTCGGTCCATTTCCGCGCGCGCGTTGGAAAGAGCGCGCTCCAGGATTGGGCCAAGTTCGGTCACCATCTTTCGCTTGGGAACGTAGTCCGCGGCACCGGCCTTGAGCGCGGCGACCGCGGTCTGCTCGCTTCCAAAGCCGGTCATGAGGATCACGGGAATCTGCGGGAATCGATCTCGTACCTGCTCGACCAGAGCCAGTCCATCCATCCGGGGCATGTAGACATCAGTCAGCACCAGGCTCGCCGGGCTACGCTCAATGACTTCGAGCGCTGCGATCCCATCGTTGGCGTGAACCACATGCCACACGCCGGCCGCGTCCAGAAGAGCATGGACAATCCGCCGATGAACGAACGAGTCATCAACCAGAAGGATTGTCGGAGCTTCGGGCGGGATCGGCTTGGCCGGTGCGGGTGTTGCGTGCGACGGGGTGGGTGCAGTGTCCACGGGAGCAGTCGTGTGGCTGAGCATTGGGCGACCGTTTCGAGGCGGAAGGCAGAAAGGGCAAGCCGGACAGTGCGGCATTCGTTCCGAACGTAGAACGTTCGGGGAGCAAGGCGAAGTGGGTCGCGGAACTCAGTTGGCGCTTTTCGTCGAGCCGGTCTGGAATTGAGTTGGGGTGGGAATTGTGAGTGCTGGCGCAATTTCAGGCGCCTGGTCTTGCCCAATTCGGGAGCACCAAGCGCCTGTGAGGATGTGTCTGGCGTTCGCGGGGTGATGAGCCACTTCTCCCGCGGACGCCGGCTCAGTTTGCATCAGTCCTTCGTCTTGGTCGCGCCTGGCAAGACGGGCAGCCGCCATTTGCGAACGGTCTTGTCCCAGCTCGCGGAGAACACGAAGCGACCATCTGGAGTGAAGCAAGCACCCTGGATGCCGTCGGTGTGGCCATCGAACTTCTTGATTTCCTTCCCTGTCGCAAGATTCCACACACGGACGGTCTTGTCGTAGCTGGCGGACACAACGTACTTACCATCGTGACTGAGCGCGATCTGGTAAATCTGCTCGGTGTGTCCTTTCAGTCGCTTGATGGACTTGCCGTCAGCAATGTTCCACACGTGGATGTCCTTGTCGCGTGCGCCGGAGAGGGCCCATTTGCCATCGGGAGTAGTCGTCAGGGTGTAGATCATTGAGCCGTCGTCGTGCTTGTAGGTCTTTTTCACATCGCCACTCTTGGCGTCGTAGACAGTGATCACGCCGACATCGTTGCCAGCGAGGACGTACTTCCCATCCGGGGTGATGGCCACGCTCTCAACCGACTCCTTCTCTTCTCCGTAGCGCTTCAGTTCCTTCCCCTTGGCCAGGTCCCATGTCCGGCAGGTCTTGTCGCTGGCACCCGAGACAAGGGTCTTACCATCAGCGGTGAGTGACAGCCCACGGATGGCGACGGTGTGGCCTTCGAGCTTCTTCACTTCCTTTTGACCCTTGATGTCCCACACGCGGATGGTGTTGTCGCCGCCGCCGGTGATGGCCAGTGTGCCATCCGGTGTGGTAATCACGCTGCCAATCCAACTTGTGTGGCCCTCGAGTGTCTTTTGGAGTTTTCCGGTGACCGCATCCCAGAGTCTGACGGTGTTATCGTTGCCGACCGAGATCAGCGTTTTCCCATCTGGGGTGACAATGACTCCGGCGGCGGCTCCGGTGTGCCCGGTGAGGGTTTGGTCAAACAGTTCGGGGTAGCTCTTCTCGATTTGCTTGATGCGCTCCTCTGACTTGAGTCCCTCATCGCCCTGAGCGACCGTCAGAGCCGCCGAGTACCATTCCCACGACCGCTCGATCAACCGCTTGTGTTCAGCGCCCCTGAAATCCTTCGCCAACTTGTACCACATGTCAGCGACGGCCGTGCGATCCTTGGCGGTTTTGGGGTTGGCCAGATCCTTGGTCGCGGCGGCAGCCAGTTCCTTGTTCGACCCCTTGGCGAGATACTTCAACCCAACATCCCAACGGCCTTTCGTGAACGTCCAGTATTGACCGAGCGATTCGTTGGCGGTGGGGTCGGTCGGCTTGATCTTGATGGTGTCAACAGCGCTCTTGAGTCCCTCGGCGCGGCCCAGGAATTTGCGGGCTTCGCCCACAATCTCCGGATCGCCGGTCTTCTTCGCGGCCGCCACCCAGAGTTTGCCCATCGAGATGGCTCCGGCGTAGTCCTCGCGTTCCAGAGCGGCGTTGGCGGCGTCGGAGGCGAGTGTGAGCAGCCCAGCAACATCACCGGGTGTAAGTTCCGCATCACCGAGTAGCTTGAGCGTTTCATTGGCCAGGTCCGGTGGGGTACCCCGGAACTTGCTGGTCAACGCGGACAGAGCATCGATTGCCAGCTTGGCATCGCCGGCGGATGCCGCCAGCTTGCGAGCCTCGTCGTAACAGGCGTACTGGAGCGCTGGAGTCTTCAGTTTGGCGGCCCTGTCGAAGAGCTTCTGGGCCAGCGCTTTGCGCTTCTCGACATCGTTCTCGGCGGCTTTGTAGTCCTCATCGAAGGTATCCCGAAGCGTTTCGACGGCTTCCTTCAAATCCTTGGGTGGTGGAGCGGGCTGATCTTGGGCCGTGGCCAAACCCACAACCACAACGGCGAACAACGCCGCCAGGGTCACACGAACCAGGCGAACCAGCTTTGTCATGGAAGTCTACCTCGGCGAAGGGGCACAGGGAGCGTGATGTACAATACGGTCGCGGACGCCCGGACCGGACAGCCGACTCGCATTCTAACCACCTGTGGCGCGACCGCAAGCGATGGGTTCTCTAATGACAAGACTTCCTCGCATTGCGATCACGATGGGCGACCCGGCCGGAATCGGCCCGGAACTCTGCCTCCGCTTGCTTCGACACCCCGAGGTGTGCAATTGCGCGTGGCCAGCAGTCATTGGCGATGCCAGCGTCATGGAACACGTGGCTCGCGAGTTGGACTGGCAAAAGCCCCCGTCTGTAACCACTCCGGAAGTGTGGGCGCGGCAGTGGCAAGAAATCACCGGACCGATCCTAATCGATATTCGTGCGGTCACCGCCAGTCAGATTCAACCGGGGCGGATTTCTTCGGCCTGCGGAAAAGCGGCTTACGAATACGTTACCTTCGCCATTGATGAAGCGCTGGCTGGTCGCGTGGACGCCATCACAACCGGCCCAATTCACAAGGAAGCACTTCACGCGGCGGGCATCCCGTTTCCCGGTCACACGGAAATTCTCGCCAGCCGAACGAATGCCGAGCGTTCATGCATGATGCTCACGTCCGAGGCGATCACGTGCAGTCTGGTGACTGTTCACGTTGGTTATCGCGAAGTGCCGGGGTTGCTCACAATCGAGAGCGTGCGCAGCACAATCGAATTGACGGCACAAGCCATGCACCGACTTCGCGGACGCAAGCCGCGCCTGATCGTGTGTGGCCTTAACCCACACGCGGGCGAACACGGGTTGTTCGGTGCCGGCGAAGAGGAACGGATCATCGCGCCGGCAATCGAATCGGCGCGCTCAGCGGGAATTGATGTTCGTGGCCCGCTTCCGCCCGATACGGCGTTTCTTCCCAGGAACCGCGACTCCTGCGACGCCTTCGTGTGCATGTATCACGACCAGGGACTGATTCCGTTCAAGGCTCTGGCCTTTGAAGAGGGAGTGAACGTCACTTTGGGACTTCCCATTATCCGCACCAGTGTCGATCACGGAACCGCGTTCGACATCGCCTGGAAGGGCGTTGCGGATGTATCGAGCTTCGTGCAAGCGGTGAAGCTCGCGGTGAAACTGGTTGGATCAGAGCCGCGACCGTCAGGGAGCGCTTAACCACCCGCTCGGTTACCAGTAGTTTCAAGTAGGGACAGGGGAGAGGGCATGCTGTTTTCAGCCCACCTCAGCCAACTTCCCACGGTCAGACGAGGTCGGAGGCTGCGACTCCACAGAAACGCTACCCGGCACGCCCCGGTAGGTGAGCGAGGCGAGGACCGCGAAAACACGCAAACCGAGGATGGCAACTGGCATAGACAGATGTTCACTTTACGTGTAGATTGGGGAATGGGTTGGGAGCGATCTTTGA